>NZ_LR778175.1:1052500-1130000 GCF_902810445.1 Candidatus Nitrosacidococcus tergens
CAAAGAGTTGAAGCGAAAAGAAGCATAAACGCAAATCCTAATAAAAGAGGTAAATTAACGGAGTTGCTAATTACAAATCAAGTAAGCAGCAAAGAAAAAGAATATGTCAGAGCAGTTTGAAATCTTCTTAAAGCAAAATTTGAGGTGTTGGTTTCGGTTCAACTAAACTATGAAACTTTTACAAATATATTGAAAAACCTTAATAGAAAGTTATATGAGCAGCTCGCAAAAATCTAATCAAACGCTTGAAAGTTTCAACCAAGAAGTTGAACAACTCAAATATGCTTCGAGTGCTTACAAAAAACTACAGCAACTCACGGAAATCTATAATGACATAATCCATAATCGATCGGTTTGAAGAAAACAACAAAATACTTGACCGAATAAATGAGTTACAAAAGGCTCAGCAAGAAAAAGTTACAAGTAGTTTAGTAGAAATTGAAATCGCTAACAAACAAACCAAAATTGAATTTAACAAGCTTATCAAAGAAAAAACAGACCATATACGAAAAGAAAATAATGGCTTTTACAAAGAACTTGAAAGAATGATTTAAATAAAACTTGATGACGATCAATCGAAAATCAAAAAATTAATAGAGAACGAAAAAAAACCAAATCAAGGAGATTTTTGAAATTGAGTTTCTAAAAATACAAAGGAATTGAAACAAGTTATAGAAACAGAAGCCGATACGCAAATACAGTTATTTACCGACAATCAAAATACAATTAAAGTTTCTGTTTGGGTTATTGGGGGTATAACTTTAATAATGAGTGTTTTAGCAGTAATAAAACCATGGGTAATGTAACGAAAATTTCATCATTAACAAACAATAAATAAATCCTGCTCTTCTGTAAAATCTCCTTTCTCTTCTTTAAGTCTAGGCAGATTTAGTCTAGATAATTAGATACTTCTTATTAGTATAGCAATCATCTATTTCTTTTTTGTATTCAATCAGATAATATCTTATTGTACTTATAATAACAGAGAACCATCTTAATGATTTTTACTAAATACTCTAGAAATTCTGAATTTTGCAATGCACCCCCCTCGGCAACACATGGAGTAAACTTGCGGGCTACAACAAATTATCAAAAGCAGTCACGTAAGTATTTAACTTTTCAGACGAATAAAAAGAAAACCTGCCCATAACAGGCAGGTCGCAAGGCAAACAAATCGTTTCGATTAAATTTTTTTGATAAGAAAATTATTTTTGCATCAAACATTTGTCGGTAAAATCTGCCCTGCGTCAAGCTGCCCAAACATTGGCAGCAAGTGTAGTAACCGTCCTTGAGACAACTACCGAGCCGAAAACGAACAGCAAAATGAAGCAAACAGACAAAGTAGCGCAAAATATTGGTAATAAGATCACGGCTAATACAGTTTTATTCTTTGATCTGGATGGAACGTTAATTGATACAAATCTTGTTAATTTTCTTTCTTATAAGAAAGCAATACTCTCAGTAACAAAATCAGACCATAGTCTGATATACAATCCTAGCAAACGTTTTAATCGTAGTAATCTCAAAAATACTGTTCCTAATTTGACAGAAAGTGATTACGAAAAAATAATCCAAGAAAAAGAAGAATACTACAATGATTTTTTACACGAAACCAAGCTGAATACTGAAATTGTTAACATTCTTTTCAAATGTTCAAATACAAATCAAACTGTTTTAGTTACAAATTCCTACAAAAACAGAGCAATGGTAACATTAAAACACTTTGGGCTTGAAGATAAGTTTAACAACATCTTTTGCAGAGAATTTAGCAATAACGACAAAAAGATAAACAAATTTCAAAACGCAATTTCCAAATTAGGTGTATCGCCTAATCTAGTTATTGCTTTTGAAAATGAACAAGTAGAAATTGAAAACGCTAAAAATGCGGGTATTCAAAAAATCATAAAAATTAAAACTATTTAAATTCAATATGGCTACACTCTTTTTTATTGCTATTGTTTTAGTTGTATATCTATACGACTATTCTAATAGCAGCAAAAACCGGTCTAATCGCTCTTCCTATTTTAATAACTCATCTGCCACAGAAAAGCAAAAAGTACTAAAGGGAAAACAAGAACTAGAACAAAAGCAACCTAAAGAACGACAAGCAGAGCTTACAGAGTTGTTTGAAAAAGTACTAACTAAAAGAAAACAAGAGCTAGATCAAAAGCAACGTAAAGAACGACAAGCGAGGCTTGAAAAAGTACTAAAAGGAAAACAAGAACTAGAACAAAGGCAGCTTAAAGAACAACAAGCAGAGCTTGAATTTAAAAATAAATTTACAATTTACGCTAATAATTATCTAACAAGAGATGTGACAGCTTTTTATCACGCTGACTATCATAGTGGCGGAAATTGGCGTATAGACGGAACAATTGAAAATATGATTTGGACTATAAAAAATGATGTAAGCCCATTTCCTTATCGTTTGCCTAGAACAAAACAGCGATTAGAACATCTTTTATTAACAGACTTACCTAAAATTAGAAACAAAACAAATTTCAATAACCTAACCGTTTGTGTTGTTCCACGTTCAAAAGCAGAAAATCATTACAGAAAAGACCAACTACTGTTTAGGGAAATTATTAGTTTAGTTGTCGATGTGTTGCCCGATTTTAGCAATGGGACAAAATACATTATTCGCCATACAAACACGAGAACAACGCATTTAGATAGAAATGGTCAAGGTGGGGACGGAAATTTACCATATCCAGGAATTACAAAAAATACTTGCACAATTTTAACTGAGATACAGGGAAAAGATATTTTACTTATAGACGATTTATACACAAAAAGCGTAAATATTGATGAAGATGCTATCCAAGCATTGCTTGACAATGGTGCTAATTCAGTTACTTTTTACTCTATTGGGAAAACTGTATTAAGAAATTAAATAACTTTGTAGAAATGAAATATACAGATAATTCACTAAATATTTTAACTACCAAATCTTACAAAGGAATTGGTAATGCGTGGATAGTGAAAAACTTGAAAGGCAACGAAAGTGTTGAAACTATTGTTTCATTGCTAAACAAAATAATCAAAGGAGAATCTACAAGCATAGATGAATTTGAACACTTAAAAAATCATTATGAAACAAAACTTACTCAAAAATTTGAAGAATGTTGCGATGGTTTTGTTGCTTTGGGAGATAACAATTTTCCACAGCATCGTGGAAATGTAAAAGAAAGTGAGCGACCTGTTTTTCTTTTTTACAAAGGCAATATCGACTTGTTGAGCATTGAAAATAAAAACATTTCAATAATTGGACTTTTAAACCCAGTAGGAACCATAGAAGAAAGAGAACGAAATATTGTTGCTCAATTTGTAAAAAACGGTGCGACAATAGTAAGTGGTTTAGCGTTTGGTTGTGATAGTATTTCTCATCAACAGGCATTAGATTCTAACGGCAATACAGTTGCAATTTTACCAAGCCCATTAAACAATATTCTGCCAATAAAAAACAAAGAGTTAGCATTTCAAATTGTAGAAGAAGGTGGACTACTTGTTACTGAATATGGAACTACTTTTAAAAGCCAAATGGAATTAAGTAGTCGTTATAAAGCACGAGACCGCTTACAGGCATTATTTTGTGACACTATTGTTTTAGCCGCAAGTTATGCTAAAAATTCTGCTGAACGTTGGAAAATGTTTGGACAAAAACTTGACAGCGGAGCACGTTTAGCGATGGATTACGCAAGAGAATACGATATTCCACGAGCAGTAATGTATGACCAACATATTGACGAGAACAATCCAATGTTTGACTTGAATAGAGATCTAATCAAAGAACAAAGGAATATTACAATTATAAAGCAGAACAATATTACTGAGAAAGTAGAGATGATAATGTCTAAACAACCACCGATTAAAAACACGACACCATCTCAAACAAACTTATTCGGCTGACAATAAAAGATGAAACAAAGCGAACGACAAAAAAGGACACCAGCTACCAACATCATATTGGCAGTAAACGAACTTAGTCTAGATAGTTAAAATATCTTATTATACTTAAAGGTATTTAGTTAATGTGGGTATAATTATAAATTAATATTTAATATATTAAAAACAGTATTTTATATATATTTTTTCATATAATTATTAATTAATAGATGGAATTATAAGGTTATACCCTATGGAGTGATCATGGGGAAGAAGTACCCTATCAATGGACAAAAGAGGCCTTCGTTGAAGGCAAAGTAAAACAATTGTTACAGATGCTACCATAACTATGTGGCTCAAGAAAATCACTTTGGAGCAAATGTTTGAGTAATTCATAAGGGAATAAAGACTCTTTTTGCTCTTGTCCTCATGGGGCTAGGCGTGCCATGAGTCGTTCAGAGGCTAGCCAGCTGCTAAAAAGTGCTTTACTGTTACTGAGCATGAAATAGCCGCTCAAGGAGTGGAGTACCGAAAAGACGTAGAAGTGATTGATGAGACTCCTGATGCTTATAAAAATATTGATGCAGTAATGGCAGCTCAATCAGATTTAATTGAAACACTACATATCTTAAAACAGATAGTGTGTGTTAAGGGGTAACAAAATGGTGATTATTTATTGCCAAAAAAAACGCAGAGGAACCCATCTCAAACTTTCCTCTGCGAATAACCATTTTACAAGGATAAAGATAGAACAAATAATGAAAAAAGCAAGCATGAATTTAATAAATATTAATAATATTATATTTATTTTGATAGCATTATCCTTTTTTACTTTCAGTTTCACTTTGAAAATAAATATCTAAAGCTTTAAGTAAATTTCCGGGCTGACTCATTTGCTGGCTTAGAGTCTGAGCCGTTGTGATTTCTTCATTAGTCATGAGTTTAGTGATCTCTGTTCTTAGATATCTTGCCCCTGGAAGGGTAGTTGCTGCCGTATTCCAAAAAGCATAAGCAATAACATAGTTTTGATTAACCCCCTTTCCTTTTTGATACATCATCCCAAGGCCATACTGAGCATCTGGATCTCCTTGATCTGCTGCCCGATAAAGCCATTTAATTGCCTCTCTAAAATCTTGAGCTACCCCTTGTCCATTAGCATAAAGTAAGCCTAAATTATATTGAGCATAGGAATCTCCCTGCTTGGCTGCTTTTTCATACCATAGGGCTGCTTTAGTAAAATCTCGAGGTACTAAAACACCTTGGGCATAGGTGAGTCCTAACATATACTGAGCATCTTTATTACCCCCTTGGGCAGCTTGGGTCATTTGTGCTAACCGCTCTTCAGGAGTAGGAGGGAAAACGCTTTCAGTTTTTGCCCATCCTAATTGAATAGATCCTAAAAAAATAACGATAAAAAAATAAAATCTAAGGATTAACATAAATTGTTTCATAGGTATCATATAGCTTAGCTTACATAGATGATGTAAATATAAATAATTCTTTAGCTTGTTGCTAGGTATAATGATCGTAAAAATTATTTTATGGCAATTTTTAATGCTTATCCTCCGTTAATATTAGCTTCTAGTTCTCCCTATCGAGCAGCATTACTAAAACGTCTAAATATTCCCTTTAAATGTTGCTCACCACATATCGATGAAGCACCCTTATTTGAGGAAACGCCACAACATCTGGCAAGCAGACTTGCTCAGCAAAAAGCTCAAGCAGTTAGAGAGCAATTTCCACAAGGACTGATTATTGGATCTGATCAAGTAGCTAGTATAGATGAAAAAATATTAGATAAACCAGAAACCCACGAGCGGGCAGTTACTCAACTAAAAGTAGCTTCTGGAAAAAAAATGATTTTCTATACGGGATTATGCGTACTTGATGGGAAAACCGATCAGATGGAACTTATCGTAGAGCCATTTTATGTATATTTTCGCTCGCTTACTCAAGAGCAAATAGAAAACTATCTTCAACAGGAACAACCCTATGATTGTGCAGGAAGTTTTAAAGCAGAGGGATTAGGGATTGTTTTATTTGAGCAACTTGAGGGATCTGATCCTAATGCTTTAATCGGATTGCCTCTAATTCAATTGGTTACATTGCTAAATAAAATAGGTTATTCAATTTTATAGATCAGTTGTTTTTTTCTGCCAATAGTGAGCTAAAGTAAGGTATTCTGTTAAAGAAAGTGCCTCAGGCCGCAGCCTAGAATCGATATTTAATTCTTTAAGCTCCTCAGCACTTATCCATCCTTTTAAACTATTAGCTAGAGTTTTACGACGTTGCGAAAAAGCTTGGGTAACTATTTGGTTGAGTACTTTATGGAAAAAATTAGAAGCTAAAGGAATTTTTCTAGGGATAAGACGAACTACCATAGAGTCTACTTTAGGTGGCGGCAGAAAAGCACCAGGTTTTACAGTAAATAATCGGATTACCGTGCAATAAAATTGGGTCATTACACTTAACCGACCATAATCCTTACTATTAGGTGTTGCGCCCATTCTAAGTACAATTTCCCGTTGGAGCATAAAGTGGTAATCTTTAATGCTATCTGCTTGAGTAAATAGGTGAAATAGTAAGGCAGTAGAGATATTATAAGGTAGATTACCTACAATCCTTAAAGGTTGCTGATTTCCTAAATTGCTAAAATCAAAGCGTAATGCATCTTGATTATATAAAATAAGCTTGCCTTTAGTAGAATCAGAGGAACATGCCTGAGTAAGATGACTAGCAAGATCTCGATCTAATTCAATAGCATGAAGTTGGGGTATCTTCCTTAACAACGGGAACGTAAGTGCCCCTTGTCCAGGACCAATCTCCACAATAGTATCATTAGGTTGTGGCTGAATAGCCTCTATAATTTGGCTAATAATATAAGGATCATGGAGAAAGTGTTGACCAAAACGCTTTTTAGGCTGCATTTTAATTAATATTTTTATACTGCTGGCGATTCTTAGCCATATCAAGAGCAGTTTTGATTGCTGTATCTAAACTCCCTATATCCACTTTTCCTGTACCTGCTAACTCTAAGGCCGTACCATGATCTACTGAAGTGCGAATTATGGGTAATCCTAGCGTAATATTCACTGCCTGCCCAAAACCTAAGTGTTTGAGTACAGGTAACCCTTGATCGTGGTACATAGCAAGTACCGCATCGGCTTGAGCTAAATATTTAGGTACAAATAAGGTATCAGCAGGTAGAGGGCCAATTAAATCCATTCCCCTAGCCCGCAATTGCTCTAAAACAGGAATAATAGTTTTTATTTCTTCATCTCCTAAGTACCCCCCTTCTCCCGCATGGGGATTAAGACCACATACTAAAATTTTAGGATGGCTGATACCAAAATCTTGCTGCAAGCTATCATATAAAATTTCTATGGTATTTATTAATCCCTGATAAGTAATAGCTTGACTAACCTGACTCAAAGGTAAATGGGTAGTTGCCAGTGCTACTCTAAGTTCAGAGGTAGCTAGCATCATGACTACTTGTGGGGTATCACAGACTTGAGCTAAAAACTCTGTATGTCCAGTAAAAGCAGTCCCTGCTTGGTTAATCACTTCTTTATGAACAGGCCCAGTCACTAGAGCTGAAAATTCTTTATTTAAGCATCCAGTAATTCCTTGTCGCAAGCAATTCAGTACATAAGTAGTATTATTTGGGTTTAATTGCCCAGGTATTACTGAAGTAGCCACTGATAAAGGCAACACTTTTAAGGTACCTATTTCACCAGACTCCATAGAGTGTGCAGAATCATAAGGGATAATTTGTAAAGCTAATTTTCGTTGTTTAGATCGACTTAGAAGAACCTTAGGATCAGCAATTACTACTAGATCATATTCTCTATATTGTTGAGCAAATTCAACTACTATATCTGGGCCAATACCAGCAGGTTCTCCGGGAGTTAATGCAATACGTATTGATGTGGACACTAAATTTCCCCACTAAAGGTATCTAAGCGGTATTCCACATAGGCTTCGTCTCGAAGTTGACGCATCCAATCTTCTAAGCTCTCCTCCGCTTTTCTAGCATGGAGTTCTTGCCTTGCTTTATTGCGACTATAGGAATCGGTCATATTTTTTTCTCTTTTAGCCACCACCTGAGCAATATGCCAACCGAATTGGGTTTTAAAAGGGGTGCTAATTTCATCTGGATTTAGGGAATAAATCACCCGCTCAAATTGAGGCACCATCTCACCGGGGCTAACCCAGCCTAAATCCCCTCCTTTAATTGCACTGCCCTTATCTTCTGAGTGAGCACGGGCTAGCTCTGTGAATTTCTCTCCTAATAAAACCCGTTGCCTAAGCTCATTGAGGCGTAATTCTATTTCTTCATCTCCCTTTAATTCATCAGTTCGAATGAGAATATGACGGGCATGGACTTGAGGTACTAGTTTTTCTCCTACATCATCGCCTTTAACTTCTAATAGCTTCACAATATGAAAGCCATTTGGGCTACGAATAGGATTGCTTAGCTCTCCTACTGTGAGTTTAGGCACCTCATCTACAAATAAAGTAGGCAATTGGGATAATTTACGCCAGCCTAAATCTCCTCCTTCTAAAGCTTGATGACCATCGGAATAACTCATCGCTACTTTTTGAAAATCTATGCCGCTACGCAATTTTTTTATGATTTGTTGTGCCTGTTTTTTTGCTTTTTGAATTTCTTCAGGAGAGGAAGCCTCTGGTATTGCAACTAAAATATGAGCAATGTGATATTGAGCATCTTGGTTACCTTGTTTTTTTTGAGTAGCAATAAAATTGTCTAGCTCAGCATCACTAATAGTGATTCTATCTTCTATTTCCCTCTTGTGAAGCTGGGAGATAATAATTTCTTCTCGAACGTTCTCTCGAAATGCTGAAAAAGGAATATTACTTTCTTTTAATTTATCTCGAAACTCGCTTAAGGTTAAGTTGTTGTTTTGGGCAATATTTTTCAAGGCTTCGTTGAGCATATCATCACTGACTCTAATACCTACCCGTTCAGCAAGCTGTAACTGCAAATGTTGCATCACAAGTCGCTCTAATACTTGCTTTTCTAAAATATCTGCCGGAGGCATAGGAGCACCTTTAGCCTCTAATTGTGATTCAATATTTTGACTGGTTTGCTCTAACTCACTTTCTAAAATCGCCTCATCATTGACTACAGCCACAATCCGATCTAAAAACAGAGGATCTGCACCATAGCTATGGATAGTCCAAAATAGGGTAAAAAAAATAAGAACTGTTCTCATAAAATTAGCTACCATCAAGTCAAAACTGAGAACTATAGCCAGCAATACTTCGCTCAAGCAAAGTATCTATTTTTTGTCCTACACTACCTAATCCTTTTAATTCCATTTGGACCATAATAGATTTATTCATATCCCCTTGGAAGTTAGTGACATAATTACGCCCCAATACCCTAATCGTCCAACAACAACTGTCATACTCAAATCCACCTAGCACTTCAAGCGTTCTAGCATTTTGAATATCATGATACCAACGTCCAATAAGATTCCATCTTTTCCCTATAGGAAGTACGCCAGAAAAATCCATTTGTTCTAATACTTGGCGACGAAAACGATAATCAGCATTAAATATAATGCCGCTTTTTTTACTATGATATCGAACACCAACAGATCCAAGATCAATTTGATCATGGACTGGATCATAGCGAAACTCTTCTTGAGTGGACCAATTTTCAGAGAGTTGAGCAGCGAATTCTGAAACAATCTGAGATCCATACCCTGTCTGTGCGGCAATACCAGGCATAGTGACTCTTGGATCTTGAAAAAACTCAATTTGCCCGATAGAGGCTCGCATCACTTCATTACCTGTAGTAGAACTCAGTAAGCGACTGGTTAAAGCAAAAGTGATTTGATTGGCATTACTCATTCGATCGGCACCCGTAAATTGATTAGGTTGAAACAGTCGAGCAAAATAAAAATCTAAAGGGGCACTATCAAAGATGGGAAAGTCACTTTGATCTTGGTAAGGAACATAGAGATAATAAGCACGAGGCTCTAAAGTTTGTCGAAATCCGTGCTTAAATAAACTGATTTCCCGATCAAAGGTAGTGCTCATATCAAAACTAATTACTGGAAGTATTCGGCTTAGAAAAGGACTATTGGGACTACCTCCAAACTGAGCTAACCCTGGGGATCCTAATCCAAGCAAGTCTGGATTCTGTATTACATTAGCATTAGGTACACCTCCTACTCCAGGAATAGATTGAGCATTTCTTACCCAATATTGAGTATCTCGCACCCCAACACTCGGAGTAAAATGAACCTTATGGCGTTCAAAAGGTAAACTTACCGTAGGCCAAAAATCTAATCGTACCGCACTAGATGAAAAAGTACGTTGAAAATTTACTGCCTCTCCATGGAACTTAAAATCTAATCCCATAAAACGATTAGGTAAAAATCCATCCACTAATAATTGAGGTAATCTTCGGGCGGGTAAGGCGTCATTTGGGATAGCAGGATCAATATTTTTAAAGGCTTGTACTCGCCCAGTTGCATTCCAACCATTACCAACATAAATAAGATCAAACTCATTATTCAGTATGGAAGTACTAGCAACGCTTAATGTATTACTAAAATTTTCAAAGTAGGTTTTATCAGAAACATAATTCACATCAATATTTGTAACTAACCGGGGAGCTAAGGTACCAAAATGCTGATAAAAAAATGCTCCCCGAGAGCTACCCCCATGTTTTGGATCATCGGGTAAAAAAGCAGCCCGTACCTTACCTTGATTGGTAGGATTTAAATAACGAAATTCTCCTTCAAGCATTAATCCACGTTGGGCATAGTAATGGGGAATAAGAGTGGCATCCCGATTAGGTGCAATATTCCAATAATAAGGAATATAAAAATTAGCACCTGTATTAGTAGAGCTTCCCCCAGAAGGTCTTAAAAACCCAGATTTACGCCGATCATCTATTGGAAAACGTACCCTAGGAAGATATAAAATAGGAAAGTCCTTAACTCGAAGATTTACCCCCGTTGCCCAACCTACCCCTTGTTCATGATCTAAATCTATCTTTTTTGCCTTAAGTTCCCATGCATTACTCCCTACATCGCAGGTGGTAAAAGTAGCATTTCTCAAAAAGGTTTTAGCTGTGCCCTCACGTCTAATTCTATAAGCAGTGCCCCGACCATGGGTATCTCTTAAAAAATAGCGGGCGTTATGCATTTCTTTATGATCAATTTCTAGATCCATAGTAGTATCATCTCCGATAATATCTATCCCTGAATCTTGATAACGTACATCTCCAAAAGCTTTTATTGTCCTTCCCGGCTTGTCATAGAATACCTCATCTGCATCTAACCACTGCCCCATTCGCCTTAATCGAACATCTCCAAGAAAAGTAGAAACCCCTTCCCTTTCTAACTGGGCACTCTCAGCGGTAATATCAGCAGGACCACTTGGTGGGGCAAGCACATCTTGTGAGGCAGGTTCAATCATAGGACCACATTTTTCCCACTGATATAGTTGCCCTTGAGCACCTAAAGCTAAATTGTTTACTCCTAACCACAAAAAAACCCAAGCAAGAAAGGCAGTATTTTTTTTCAGTTTCACCCAGTTTTGAAATAAACAGCACCAAAAAATGAATAGAATTTATATGTTCTTAACATTCATTCAATGACAAAAAAATAAATTCTTGATATATTGATAGGAATTACGTAAAATGCTTATTTTTTGCGGGGCCATAGCTCAGCTGGGAGAGCACTTGCATGGCATGCAAGGGGTCGGCGGTTCGATCCCGCCTGGCTCCACCAAATAAAAACGTCCTGTCCCCATCGTCTAGTCGGCCTAGGACATCGCCCTTTCACGGCGGTAACAGGGGTTCGAATCCCCTTGGGGACGCCACCTACTTTGTAGGTGTTTGTCACACTAAGCACTGAAAACAAAACGTTGATCCATCCGACTATATCCTAATCCCTCTCTCTTTTTAATATGGATTTGAGTAGGAATTCGTCCCTTTAGGGCTTCAATATGGGAAATCACCCCAATGGTTTTTCCTCTAGTATGTAAACTATCTAAAGCACTTAATACCACTTCCAAACTTTCCTCATCTAACGTACCAAAGCCCTCATCTAAAAATAGGGAATCAATACTTATTTTATGACTAACCAAATCTGATAATGCTAGGGCTAGAGCAAGACTCACAATAAAAGCCTCTCCTCCAGATAAAGTTCGAGTATCCCGAAAGCTATCTCCTTGCCAAGTATCTATGATCCCTAATCCTAATTCCTGATCTCCTGATGATCGGTAGAGTTGATAGCGGTTATGGAGCTTTTTTAATTGTTGATTTGCTAACTCAATTAGATAATCTAAAGTGAGACCTTGGGCAAAGCGACGAAATCTATCCCCCTCTTTGGAACCGATTAGACCATTTAACTGTGCCCAAAGTTTATAATTTTTTTCTTGTGTTTGAATAATAAGCAAACTATCCTGTTGCTTTTTCTGTTTAACCTCATTACTTGCTAGTTCTTGCTGAATTTTTCCTTGTTGCTGAAGCACTTTATCTCGCTCTACTTGATAATCTATCACTTGATTGTTGATTGCATTAATCGTCTCTATTTCTTTAAGTTGAGGATTGTTCTCTTCTAGCTTCTTTTTTTCTTGGACAATTTTTTGTTTCCCCTCTACGAGCCAGTTTTGTTTTTCTTGTGTTTGCTTCAATTCATTTTTCTTTAATTCATATTCATTTTTTTTAGCTTGATAAGCTTGCCATAGAGATTGTTGTGTTGCCAGCCAATCATTTTGTTGATCTATCAAAGGAAGATCTAAAGAAAACCCTTTTAAAAGCTCAATCAGTTGCTGCTCTAGGTTTTCATATTCGTGCTTCATTTCTGACTGCTGGTTTTGCAGATGGATGGAAGACTGGTAGTCATAGTTATTATTCTGTATGGCGAGATCCTGCTGGTGCTTTATCTCTCTCATTTGTTCTGCTATTTTTTCTTCCCGTTTCTTTTGCAGTTCTAGTGTATGATTAAGTTGATCTAGCTGCTGGCTAAATTGCTCAAGATCAAGGTTTTTTTGCTGGCTTGCTTTCAATAAATCATTAAATGCTTGTGCTTGCTCAATTTTTAAAGAGAGCCCTAGTTCTTTAGTTATTTGATTCCACTTATCATTTAGCTCCTGCTGAGCTTTAATATTTTCTAATAGGTGTTTTTGATTCTGATCATATTGACCTTCCAATTTAGCTAAAGCAATTTGTTGCTTTTTATATTCTTCTTGTAGATGTCTTAGCTTTTCTGTTTGATCCTGAAAACGTTGCTCCGTTTCTGAAATGTTTATTTCTTTATATTCAGTAATTTTAGGATGCTCCGTAGCACCACATAAAGGGCAAGGCATATTCTGTTGGAGTTTTGCTCGATACTGCGCAAGATCGGAAATTTCCCGCTCCCGCTCCTGTAATTGAGACAGGGTTTTTAAGTGTTCTTGAGCTTGGTCAAATTGCTGTTTAATATCTTTTATATCTTGTTGTGTTTGCTTTAAATCAGCTTGGCATACTTTAAGATCTCGTTTATTGTCTTGTTGCTGGGTTTGATTTGCTTGAAATGCGTGCTGCCAGTCAGCTAATCGCTCATAATCTCCAATCTGCTTGAAATGTTGATCTCGATTTAATCTCCACTCAGACTCTGATACCCCAGCCAGTAAACTTTCTTTTTCTTGAGAAAGTTTAATTTGTTGTTCTTGATAGGATCTTGAGGTTTGCCCTAAACCCGCAATGGCTTTATCTTGTTCTGCAATTTGCACAACACTTAGAGCTATTTTTTGTTGAAGCTGATTAATTTCTTTTACTATTTTTTGTTGCTGATCATGGAGCTGTGCTCGTTGCATAAACTGCACTTCCCATTTAGGTAGATATTCCCCTAAATTTTCCTTATCTTTATAAAGTTTTAAATCACCTTCAATACCGCTTAAGATAGCTTCAAGCTGCTTTTGATTATTCTGACTCTCCAAAATTTCTTGAGCTTTAACCTGATATTGCTTTTCATAATCTTGAATTTCCTTGTAAATTTGTTGTTGCTGAGTTAAAGCTTTTAGCTTGGCATCATATTGAGCTTGTTGCTCTTTTAAGCACTTTTGTTTTTGAGTTAATGAATTTATCTCTTCTTGCGTCAACAACTGTATATTTTCTGTACTGACTTTCCGAAGATTTAAATCTGCCTCATGTTGACGATAGGACTCAAATACTCTTCGAGAAATTGCTCCATAAATTTCAGTACCAGTCAGCTCCTCTAACAGTGCTGCCTTTTCATTGGCATTAGCATTTAGAAAAGCAGCAAATCCCCCTTGGGCAAGCAACATCGCTTTAGTAAACCGGGCAAAATCTAGCCCGGTAATTTGTTCTACTTGATTAAGCTTATCTCTAAGTTGGTTTGCAATAACTTTCCCATTACTCTCTGCTAATTCCACCTTAGGCGATTGTGGCTTACCACTAGCTTTATTACGGGCAAGTTTTTGAGACCAAAAAGCCCGATAAACCTTATTACTGACTTGAAATTCTACCTCTGCTAAAGATTCGCTGGTATAGCGAGTCATGATCTTATAAGTATCGGATAATCGTGGCGTTTGATGATAAAGTGCTAAACAAATCCCATCCAGCAAAGTGGATTTCCCAGCACCCGTAGCACCTGTAATCGCAAACAGGCCATTAAATTTAGGATCCCTAAAATCAATTCTCCATTCTCCCTTAAGGGAGTTAAGATTTTTTAGCCGAAGACTAAGAATTTTCATGTTTCTGCTGATAAGGTGGTAATGATTTCTTTAAATAACTGAGTTAGCTGTTCTTTCTCTGTTTCATCTTCAAAATTTTCTAACTGAATTCGGCGTTGAAATACTTCTTCCACGGTAAGTTCCGTTAAAGATTCTTTAACTACTCCACTACTTAGCTCTGGTATATTTTGCTGCTGTCGTTTTATTCGTAATACCTCAATGGAATGATCTTCACATAGTGTTTGTAACTGGCTTTGGATATTATTCAAATAATCATTATCCTGAATTTCTACCTCTAACCAACAAGGCTGTACAGAAAAATCTGAAACCTCTGATTGAATCAGAGCATTGAACTGGCTTGCAATTTCAGAAACTTTACCTTTTAAAGTAGCTAGTTTTCGAAATACAGGAATACTTAGGGAATGAATTTGAATCGGCTGATCAAGATCTACATCTAACAATAATACTTGCTTGGTTTGCTTAACTTCATCAAAACTTAACGGGATAGGCGATCCAGAATAACGAAAATGATCTTGCCCTCCTGCGGTTTGTCCTCGATGAAGATGACCTAAGGCTAAATAATCCATGGGAGGAAAGAATTGAGCAGGAAATCCCGCTAAAGTACCAATGTAAATATCTCGCACCGATTCAGAGGACTCTCCTCCCAAAACCATCAAATGACCTGTTCCGATAATGGGCAATGCTTTGCCTAACTCCTGTCGTTTTCTGCAAGCAAAATCATAAAGAGTAGCGTAATGCTGTGCAATGGCTTGGCTTAAAGTCCGTGCTTTATCATCGCTACTTTCTCCTGCTTGGCTAGTCACCAGTTCTTGAGGGCGAAGGTAAGGTACCGCACATAAAATAGCACCGGGATTGCCCTCTCTGTCATGTAATAGTTGGACCTGCTCCTTTAGATTCCTTTCTGTACCACCAACTACTAAACAATTCAGGTAGGAAAGTAACTCACGGGATTCATGGAGGGTTGCCACCGAATCATGGTTGCCGCCAATCACTACCAGCTGGCAGCTTAAAGGCTGTAGAGCTACGATAAAATCGTTATATAACTTACGTGCATAACTAGGAGGTGTGCCAGTATCGAAAACATCACCAGCTATAATCAAGGCATTTACTTCATGGATTTTGATTTGCTCCAATAACCAAGCTAAAAATGCCTGATGCTCAGGCTCCCTACTTTTGCCCATAAAGTGCTGCCCAAGGTGCCAATCGGAGGTATGAATAATTTTCATCAGTTTTTAATTTTTATATAAATTAATTATATTATTCAATGATTAAAAATAATTATCCAACCGAATAAAAAGTAGATAAAACTAAAATAAATGAGTCTTACTGAGGAACAAAGAAAAATTATTCAAGCTAAAGGGAATCTTAAAATTAACGCAGTGGCTGGTTCTGGGAAAACAACCACTATTATTGAGTACGCAAAATCTTGACCTAAAGAGAGCAAGATTTTATATCTCGCTTTTAACAAAACAGGGCAACAAGAGGCAAAAGAGAAGCAAAAGTGGCACTATCTAACGTCTATGTCTATACTGCCCATGAGCTTGCTTATGGTTATACCATGCGGAGTAGGCACTACCAAATAAAAAGAAATAATTATAAAACCTATAAAATTTCCGAATGAAATTTTAAAAGATTTTAAAAAATAAATAAAGACAAATACTTACACTTTAGTGGGATTGATGTGAAAGATTATTTATTAAAGACCTAATAGAATTAATTTAATCTTTAAAAATAAAATATACTGCCCCTAAAATACATAACCCTGCCCATAGATAATTCATTTTTAAGGGGGCATGAAAATAAATCACTGCAAAGGGAACAAATACAGTCAGGCTAATAGCCTCTTGTAGTATTTTAAGCTGACCTACAGTTAATACCGTATATCCAATACGATTAGCAGGGACTTGAAGCAGATATTCAAATAAAGCAATACCCCAACTAATGAAAGCGGCAATAAACCAAGGCTGGCTACTTAATCCTTTCAAATGCCCATACCAGGCAAAGGTCATAAATAAATTACTCAAACAAAGTAAACCAACAGTGGTAATAATGGGTTTCATTTAAGATGCTCTCTCAATGATTGAATTTCTTTATATAGCATATTTTGATTTAAACTGCCTCCTTACAATCACACTAGAGATAAGCTGCTCTTTTCCCTAGTGTGGAAGAATTAAAAAATACACTAAGTGGATAAGTCAAATTCTCGAACTAAGCTTAAAAGTTTAAGGAGAAAATTATGCGTCATACAATCATCAAGAATCTTTTTGTCATGGGAATCATTGCTTTTGCTAGCAATGTTTTTTCTCAGAATCCACCACCTCAATCACCTGCTGGTACTACACTTCCTGCTCCACCTAGGGTAGCTCCTATGTATAACCCTGAACAATTACCTGCTTATTCAGGAACAATCCAGCAGTACCTTCTCAGTTCCAAGGGGGATATTGACGGTCTATTTATGGACGATGGCACGGAAATAAAAACTCCTCCCCATCATTCAGCGGTACTTGCTTATTTTGTGCATCCCGGTGATAAGGTTACGATTCACGGATTAAAAGCAATGAATCTTCCTTTGATAGAAGCATTTTCCATCACTAATCAAGCCACCGGAAAAACAATTACAGATTTTGGTCCTAAAAAAGGCAGATTTAACTTTGTAGAAACAGAAGGAGAAGTGCGTACTGCTTTGCATGGACCTCAAGGAGAAATCAATGGAATATTACTTCAAGATGGTACTATATTGCATTTTCCACCCCTAGAATCCCACCGATTTTCTGAACTCACTCACCAAGGGCAACATTTGTTCATTGAAGGAAATGAAACTAGTAATATTCTGGGCCGGGTAATTGAAGTAAATAGCATGGGTATATCTAAAGATCAGTTAATCTCAATAGATACACCTCCAAGACCAGGGAAAAGACCCCCTCCTCCTCCACGCTAATCATCAGACAAAAGTTAAAGAAGAAAATAATGATAAAGCCATATCCTGCCCTTGATTGGCTCAATTTCTTCATTGCCGATGTAAAAGATGGACTGGGACCTTTTTTAGCCATTTACCTTGCTAGCCAACACTGGAGTACCAGTAACATTGGCATTGTTATGGCAATTTTAGGGATAGCAACTGTCCTTGCACGCACGCCGATGGGGGGGCTTGTAGATCAAATTATTTGGAAGCGAGAGTTAATTGCTATTTCTGCAGGAATAGTTGCCATCTGTTCAGTAATCACCACATACCTTTCCGGGTTTTGGTCTATTGCCATTACTCAAACAGTGATTGGCATTTTTGATGCGGTATTTCCTCCTGCCATTGCAGCCATTTCCCTTGGCATGGTAGGAACCAGTAGATTTACCCAACAAGTGAGCCGCAATGAAGCCTTTAATCATGGAGGTAATATTATTTCTGCTCTCTTAGCAGGGGTGACTGGATGGTGGATCAATCCCGGTGCCGTATTATGGTTTGTTGCTTTCATGGCTGTTTTTAGTATGGGTACCGTATTAAGCATTGATAGTAAAGCCATTGATTACAAAGCAGCCAGAGGGGCTACTGAAAATCAGCAAATCCCTGTGAGCTTTACAGAACTATTTAAATATCCACCATTGTTGATTTTTACCACCGCAATCACCTTCTTTCATTTTGCTAATGCTGCCATGCTACCTTTAATAGGGCAAAAACTAGCACAAGATCATCCTAATGAAGCAAGCTTAGTGATGGGGGCTTGTATTATTGTTGCCCAAGTCATTATGATCCCCATGGCGATCTATGTGGGTCGCAAAGCAGACATTATAGGGAGAAAGCCTATTTTTTTAGTGGGTTTTTTAGTATTACCCATTCGAGGATTTCTTTATACCCTGTCTGATAATTCCTATTATCTGGTCTCTGTTCAACTGCTGGATGGGATTGGAGCAGGAATTTTTGGGGCTTTATTCTACATTATGATTGCTGATCTTACTCGAGGAACGGGACGTTATAATTTAACCCTAGGTGCTGCCTCTGCCTGTTGGGGGTTAGGAGCAGCACTGAGTAATTTAGTTGCAGGTTATATTGCAGATCATTTGGGTTACAGTACAGCATTTTTATTCCTCTCTGGCATTGGCATCATAGCCTTACTATTACTCTGGCTAGCAATGCCAGAGACTTTACATCTAAATAGAACTCATCAAACGATGAGTCACACCTAGGGCAGAGAAGTAAAAAATTAAATAAGCACAAATCCATTCCATACAAAGTTTTACACAATTGAAAAATGACATTAGTTATCTCCTATAAATGGGGGTAGCGAAATGCTACCCCCTTTGATTAATCAATTTCTACAGTTTCACTTACTTCCATCAGCTTGCATTCAGGGAATTTGGATTTCAATGCACTAATAATAGGTTCAGCTATATTCTCCTTTTCAAACTCTGTGCAAAAATGAGAAAGCCACAGTATTTCAATACCCTCTCCATTACAAGTGATGATTTCCATAAAATCGCCTACGTCTACGCAACCTTTATGTGAACCATGCGAATATTTGATTAAAGTGCTTTCTAGGATATTTTGAGGAAGTATTGATTCTATAAATGATTTAACATCCATGATTTATCTCCTAAAATAATTAACGATTAAGGTTGTTATACAAGTACCACATCATAGCTCTATTTCTGTTTAACTCGTTTCCTAATTGCTTTCTGTCTAATTGCTGTAATTGAATTTGTTATCTTACTCTTTCTTCTTGTAGCAACTGTTCGTAAGATTGAGCAGGTGATCTACCAGCATACTGGTCATTACCAGCTCCACTATAATCACAATTAAAATATTGATATTGCATACAAGTAGGCGATACGTAATTGATCTGTGGGTTGATCGGCCATATACCAGCCATTTTCTGGTGGTAATATAGCTTGAGCATTAATTCTCCTCGGTAGGCTTCCATGTTGGTTTCCAGATTGAGGAGCATTTTTTCAATGCTGCCACTATCAATGCGATAGTTAAAATCATGTTCCGTGACTAGCCTTTGTCTTGTTTTAGAGTCTCCTGAAGTAGAGTTTAAAAATGCCTAGTAGTAATTGTTATGTTTCTCTCTAGATTGAGTAAAATGGTTAATTATTGGTATGTATCAATTAGTTAATTGAATTAGGCGAAATAGAAAACTAGTATTTTATTCTCCCTGAGAATAAATAACAAATTGAATTTGTTAATAAAAATTAACATTCCTATAATCATTAGGATAATAAGATAAAGCAACCTCTTTTCGTTTGCTTGTGAAGGGTTTTGCAGAAGGAGGAGAAAAATTCTCTTTAAGCGTTAAAAGGGATCAATGTGTTATTTTGGTGATAGCTAGGGGAGATATTAGCTAGCTAGTATCTGTAAGAAGAAACCATTAGAATTCCAGTTTTTTTTAAAATAGATTTCATTCATGTCTCACCCTCAACATCCTAATTCTGTAATTCGTAGCTTTGTCCGTCGGGAAGGACGAATCACGGTTGCTCAAAAAAAGGCCTTAGAACAACTATGGCCTAAATATGGATTGGCATTACAAGATGATAACTTAGAATTAGCCAGTATTTTTTCTACCCAAGCACCCATAGTGCTAGAAATTGGCTTTGGTAATGGAGATTCTTTAGCTCAGCAAGCCTTAGAGAATCCTACGATAAACTTTCTAGGAGTGGAAGTCTATCGCCCAGGGATTGGCCATTTACTTACCCAAATAGAATCTTTAGCTTTAACTAATACACGATTAACCAATGAAGATGGGGTTAAAGTGCTGACCAACCTTGCTGCTCAATCGTTAACAGGGGTACAGGTTTTTTTTCCTGATCCTTGGCCTAAAAAGCGCCATCATAAACGGCGATTAATTCAGCCTGCTTTTATAAAATTACTCTGGGATAAAATACAGCCTCAAGGTTGGGTACATCTAGCTACCGATTGGGAAGACTATGCTTTGCAGATAGATAGGGTGTTTAAAGAATATGCAGGATTTATCTCTTGTGCTGAGATGGGACATGCACCCCAGCGACCACTGACTAAGTTTGAACATCGGGGGAAAAAGTTAGGTCATAAAATTTGGGATCTGTGGTTTAAGCGAATTTAGTGCTTTTATTAATAAAAAATTAATATTTTGATTTTATAATCAAAATATTATTCTCTATATTTTAAATTGAATCAAATAATTAATGGCATCAATCTGTACTTATTAATAAAACTATTTTTTATCATGTAAAATTAATCAGTATATAAAAATTCTTACCGAATACGAGGTGTACAAAAAATGAAAAAAATTAAGAGTGTTCACTTTATAGAAAAGGTTGATGAGTATCGCTGTGTTGATAGGGATAATGATATATGGGAAAGTGGTGAGTGGGAGATCTCGCAAGATCAGATAGAACATCTCATAGGTGGCTATATTCTTTTACACAGAAACGAAGATGATCCTTCCTATCTTGGCGGTCGTATTAGTGATATTCGAAGTGGTACAAAAAAAGGGCGAGTAATTTTCCAGTTTGCCTTTGATTATAGATGCATTGGTAGAAATACGGATAGCTCTGGGTGGATGAGCGAAAAAAAATATGATTACTATGAGTGATAGGTAATTGTTAGAAATTACCCTAGCCAAATATAACAAAACTCCAAATAAGTGATTTATTTGAGGTTTTGTTATTGTATTTTTAAAATTAAAAATCCTGTATCTTGTCTATGTAATTACGATCTGTAGCAAGTCCTGCTTCTCGCATCGCTTCTTCTACTGTATGAAAAGACCCAAAAGCAAGTATTCGATCACCGGGTCTGGCATGTCTTATGGCTTGTAAATAAGCCATTGGGATAGTTGAGCATAAGCGGATTTTTTGAGGGTCAATAATAGAATTAATTCGCCAAAAAAGAGCTTCTTCTGCAAGCCCTCGCTCCTCCATTAATCCACCTAAAAACCATGTATGAATATGATTTTTAAGAAGCGCCACCGTACCTTCTATATCTTTATCTGCCAGCATACTAAATACCGCATAGGTTCTACCTTGTATTGGATATTGATCTAGAGATTGGGCAAGTAGTTGTGCTCCTTGAGGGTTGTGAGATACATCAAAGATTTGATCTACTGCCCCCGTAACCTGTTGAAATCTTCCTAAAAGAGCAATGGATTCTAACCCTTTAGATATAGATTCTTCTGAAGTAGGTAGCCGATCGTTGATGATCTCAAGTGCCATTAATACACTAGCAGCATTTTGATATTGATATATTCCTTTAAGGTTAGGGTGTGGCAGATGTGCATATTGCATATGTTTACTTTCCCAAGACCAATCCTGCTGGGTGATGTAATAGTGGTAATCTTCTCCAGCTTGATAAAAAGAAGTATTAAGCTCTTTAGCTCGCTTAATTAACGATTGAGGAGGATCAAAATCTCCGCAGATTGCAAATTGATTAGGACGAAAAATCCCTGCTTTTTCTAAACCAATTTCCTCTCGGGTATTACCTAAAATATGGATATGATCTAAATCCACGGTAGTGACTATCCCAATATCTGGATCTATGGCGTTTACCGCATCTAATCGTCCACCTAGTCCTACTTCTAATAGAGCAATGTCTATTTTTTCTCTATGGAAAATATCTATTGCGGCAACAGTACCAAATTCAAAATAACTTAGAGAGGTATTTTGGCGAGCCTTATCAATCCGATCAAATGAATCACAAATGACTTCGTCAGTGACAGGTATACCTTGAAGTTTAATCCGTTCGTTATAGCGAAATAGATGGGGTGAGGTGTAACTTCCTACTTTATAACCGGCAATCACTAAAATGTTTTCAAGCATGGCTACGGTAGATCCTTTACCGTTAGTACCGCTCACCGTAATGACAAGGAAAGGAGGTTGGGTTAACTCCATTTTTTGTAACACAGATCCTGCCCGAACCAATCCCGGATCAATTCTAGGCCAGTGGGCATTTTCTTGCCAGTCGAGCCAATCTTGAAGTTGGGAGAATCTAGCCATTAAAATCTATATCCTCAAGCAGGTGTTGCAGGCTGATGTGTCAGAATTGCCAGCAAGCTGGCAATCCGTTTGGGTAGCTCACGGCGATCTACAATCATATCAATAGCACCGTGTTCCAATAAGAACTCACTACGCTGAAACCCTTTAGGTAATTTCTCTCGTACGGTTTGCTCAATGACTCTTGGACCAGCAAAGCCAATTAAAGCATCGGGTTCAGCGATGTTAATATTGCCTAGCATGGCAAGACTAGCACTGACACCTCCCATTGTGGGATCAGTTAATACAGAAATAAAAGGTAGCCCGTGTTGATTAAGCCGAGCTAAAGCTGCACTGGTCTTACTCATTTGTAATAGGGAAAGTAGCCCTTCTTGCATTCTCGCTCCACCACTGGCAGAAAAACAAACCATAGGAATTTTGTAGGAAATAGCTACCTCTACCCCACGGACAAAGCGCTCCCCTACCACCGATCCCATAGAGCCGCCCATAAAATTAAATTCAAAGGCAGCCGCTACTACAGCTAATCCTTGTACCTGACCTTTTATTACGACAAGTGCATCATGCTCTCCTGCTGTTTTTTGTGCCTGAATAATGCGATCTTTATATTTTTTGGTGTCTTTAAATTTTAGCGTATCTACAGGTTGTAAATCGATCCCGATTTCCTCTTGCTCCCCTTGATCAAGAAATAATGAAAGTCGTCGTCTAGCACCAATACGCTTGTGATCGTCACAGCGAGGGCATACATCTAAATTGCGTTCTAACTCCATGTGATATAGCACCGAATCACAGGTACTACATTTTCGCCATAGCCCTTCAGGTACTGACTTGCGTTTAGGACCTCGAGTTGTTACTTTAGATGGAATAAGTTTTCTAAACCAATTCATAGGGTTGCTTTATCTATTTCCACTCTCATTGCGTGGAGGACAGCGCTCACTTGTTCTAAAATTTTTTCAGGCTCATTTTGATATTGTTCAATATATTTAATCAATGTAGTACCTACGACTGCTGCATCGGCTACTTCGGCAATTTGAGCTGCTGAATGGGGATCATGAATGCCAAACCCTACCCCTATAGGAATAGAGGTATAGTGACGAATAGAGGCTACTCTCTCTCCTACTTCTTTTATATCTAAAGTGTTAGATCCAGTGACACCTTTTAGGGAAACGTAATAAATAAACCCTTTTGCTAACCTGCAAACTTGCTCAATCCGTTTTGAGGTACTGGTGGGCGCAAGTAGGAAAATAGGTTCTAATTGATGCATACTATAAGCTTCAAGAAGTAATTTTGCTTCTTCTGGAGGGGCATCTACCGTAAGCACCCCATCTACCCCACAAGCAGCTGCTTCTTTAGCAAAGCATTGATAACCCATACTTTCAATAGGATTCAGATAACCCATAAGCACCACGGGGGTATCTAAATCTTTTTGGCGAAACTCTTTTACCATGGCAAGCACTCTAGGCAAGGTAGTTCCTGCCTTTAAAGCGCGCTCACAAGCTTTTTGAATCACTGGACCATCTGCCATGGGGTCAGAAAAAGGCACCCCAAGCTCTAAAATATCTGCCCCAGCTGCCACGAGCCGATACATTAAAGCAACCGTGAGTTCTGGATTAGGATCCCCTGCAGTAATGTAAGGAATCAGGGCTTTTTTCCCTTGCTGCTTCAAAGTATCAAAACGACAATCAATCCGACTCATAGGCAAACTCCTTGAGCCTTAGCTACCGTAGCCATATCTTTATCCCCCCGACCAGATAAATTCACAATAATGCTTTGATCGGGAAACATGGTAGGTGCTAATTTTATGGCATAAGCTAGTGCATGGCTACTTTCTAAAGCGGGAATAATACCTTCGTGTTTTATCAGGGCATAAAGCCCAGCAAGGGCTTCTGTATCCGTAACGGCTACATAGTTGGCTCGCCCTGTATCTTTAAGCCAAGCGTGCTCTGGTCCAACCCCCGGATAGTCTAGCCCTGCGGAAATAGAGTGGGTATCAATGATCTGACCATGATTATCTTCAATTAAATAAGTGCGATTACCATGGAGTACCCCAGGTCTACCTGCACATAAGGAAGCTGCATGACGACCTGTTTCGATTCCATCCCCTGCAGCCTCTACCCCATAGAGAGCAACTTCTTTATCTTGAATAAAGGGATAAAACAAACCCATGGCATTAGAACCACCACCAATACAAGCAACCAGTGCATCAGGAAGTTTACCGGTTTGTTCTAAAATTTGAGATCGGGCTTCTTGCCCAATAATGGCTTGAAAATCTCGTACCATAGTGGGATAAGGATGAGGACCTGCCACAGTACCAATTACGTAAAAAGTATTATCTACTCGAGTTACCCAATCCCGCATGGCCTCATTCAAGGCATCTTTTAAAGTACGAGATCCGGAAGTAACAGAAATTACCTCCGCTCCAAGTAGTTTCATTCGATACACATTAGGGGCTTGCCGTTCTACATCTTGAGCCCCCATATACACTGTACATTCCATACCCAAACGGGCGGCTACCGTAGCGGTGGCTACTCCATGCTGTCCTGCTCCGGTTTCTGCAATTAAGCGAGTTTTTCCCATTCGTTGCGCCAGTAAGGCTTGGCCTACCGTATTATTAATTTTATGAGCGCCCGTATGATTAAGATCTTCTCGCTTTAGGAAGATGTTAGCCCCACCTAAGGATTTGCTCCATCGCTTAGCAAAATATAAAGGAGTAGCCCTACCCACATATTGGATAAGATCTGCTTTTAATTCGGCTTGAAATTCTGGATCTTTACGATAGTATTCGTAGGCCTGACGAAGAGCTTCTACTGGCTCCATTAAGGTTTCTGCAATGAAGCAACCTCCGTAAGGGCCAAAATGCCCCTGATCATCAGGCATCATTTGATAATTATCTTGAATCGGCACTAGCTACTCCCTTCATAAACGCTGCCATTTTTATGGTATCTTTTATTCCTTTACTCTGTTCAATTCCGCCACTGACATCTACTCCATAAGGCTTAACTTGCCTAACACCTTGGGCTACATTCACTGGAGTTAGTCCGCCAGCAAGGATAATTTCTTTAGTTATATCTGTTGATATTTTATCCCAATTAAAAGTCTGTCCTGTCCCACCCGGTATGCCTTGTTGATAAGTATCTAGCAAAAGCGCAGCGGATTGTTTATAGATCTCTGCCACTTGTGGTAAGGAGATTCCTTCTTTCATGGAAATAGCTTTAATATAGGGTTTATTATAACAGTTACATTGGGCTGGAGATTCATCACCGTGAAATTGGATTGTATCAATAGGCAGTGCGTTTAACACATCTTTAATTTCATGCTCCTGTGCATTTACAAATAGCCCTACGATGGTGATAAAAGGTGGAAGATTTTGAGTAATTTCTATGGCTTGAGAGATAGTCACTGCTCGAGGGCTTTTAGGATAGAACACTAAGCCAAGGGCATCTACCCCATAATCAATGGCAGCAAGAGCATCTTCACGGCGAGTAATACCACAAAATTTTACCCGGGTTCTCATCATTTAAAAATCATTGTGCATTAGATGACGGCAGGATAGTTGGGCTTCGGTAAATCAAACTGTGCTGGATAATCCACACCTATCAAGTATAAGCCATCAGGCGGTGCAGTAACACCCCCCAACGCTCGACAACGGGCTTGAAGTACTTGTTCTGCCCACTGGGATGGTTGCTCTCCTTGACCAATGGTCATTAATACCCCTGCAATATTGCGCACCATATGTTGTAAAAAGCCATTGGCAGAGATATTCATAAAAATAAGATCTGCTCTTTGGATAAGCTCTAAATGATAAATAGTTCGTATTGGGCTTTTGGCTTGGCAAGCAGTAGCACGAAAAGAGGAAAAATCATGTTCTCCAATTAAATAGGTGCTCGCTGCTTTCATCTGAGCAAGATCAAGACAATGACAGCACCAAGTAATTTGCTTGTTATGAAGTGCCGATCGTACCCTTCGGGTTAAAATTCGATATTGATAATATCGGGCTTGGGCATCAAACCGAGCATGAAAGGTATCCTCTATAGGCTTTGCCCATAGCACCACCACATCCCGAGGTAAATTGGCATTACAACCAAATACCCAACTATGCTCTGGGCGATATACCTCCGTGTCAAAATGAATCACCTGCATCATAGCATGGACTCCTGCATCAGTACGACCCGCACAAATTGCTTTTACAGGATGATTAGCCACTTTACTAATAGCATGTTCTAATACTCTTTGAACCGTACGTACCCCTTGTTGCTGTTGCCAGCCAGAGAAATAAGTCCCTTCATATTCTATCCCTAAGACAATTCTCATATTAAAAATTTTTTCAGCTAGAATATGGAGCTAAAGAATATAAAAATTATTACCATTTTATTAAGTTATTTAGGAATCCTATGAATATCCTCTCTTCTCTATCTATTGAAACTTGGATTTGGATTACAGCAATTACCATTATTGGTTTTATTTTTCATGTTAAATTTAATGAAAAAGCCATTGCTTATGGCCCTGCTATTCTCACAACCCTTGGTATTTGTGCTACTTTTTTAGGTATCGCTTTAGGACTATATTATTTTGATGTCAATAATATTGAACAAAGCCTTCCTGAATTATTATCTGGACTAAGAACCGTTTTTTGGGCTTCTTTTGCAGGTATTTTCTGGGCATTAACCATTAAGCTTCGTTATTACTTTTTATTCTCTCACAAAGAAAGCGATAATACGGATCGTCCGATGATTTCTCATCAACAAGACATTGCCCCTTTATTACAGGGTATCCAACAAGCCCTAACAGGTAATGAAGAGACTTCCCTTGCCTCTCAACTTAAGCTCCTACGACAAGATTTTAAGGATTCATCCAAGGAAGTTAAAGATTCATTCAAAGCTGAATTAAGCGAATTTAGAGCAGAAAATAATAAAAACTTACACAATCTAGAAATCGCCCAAAATGAGACAATAAAAAAACTCTCTGAAATGGGAACAGAACCTTTGCTAGAAACACTTCAAAGTGCAATTCAAGATTTTAAGGATTCATCCAAAGAGGTTAAAGATTCATTCAAGGCTGAATTAGGCGAATTTAGAGCAGAAAATAATAAAAACTTGCACAATCTGGAAATTGCCCAAAATGAGGCAATAAAAAAACTCTCTGAAATGGGAACAAAATCTTTGATGGAAGCACTTCAAAGTGTAATTCAAGATTTTAATAATAAACTTACAGAGCAGTTTGGAGAAAATTTTAAAGAACTCAATAAAGCTGTGGGTAATCTGTTAGATTGGCAAGAAAACTATAAAAACCACATTGAGCAAATTACCCAACAATATCAAGCTATCCATAAATCTACAGAAGCTGCTACTAAAAATTATCAACAGCTGGTGGATAAATCTAGCATTTTTACTCAAGTTGCCAAGGATCTTTCAGGATTATTAACCGCCTTAGAAGATCAAAAAAAGACCTTAATCAGTACGCTAGAATCTTTGGGTATATTATTAACCAAAGCCTCTGGTAGCTTGCCTGAAATAGAAAATAAAGTGATGGAATTGACAGGCCAGCTCACCAGAGCGGTAAAAGATAGTCAAGATACCATCAATCAGTCCTTATCAGAAAATACGGCACTACATAAAGCAGCCATAGAGCAGGTTGGAGAAAATCTCAATCAAACGACCCATAGTTTACAAGAAAAATTAGAAGAATTGACTACTGACACGGCTAAAAACTTAACCAATTCAACGCAGATGTTAACTCAATCCGTTGAGGAGAATCAAAGAGTAGTTAATAACTCATTATTAAAGAATACCGAATTACATAAAAAATCAGTAAAAGAAGTTGGAGAAAAACTAGATCAGAGTACAAAAGATTTAGGCAAAGAGTTAAATAGCCTAGTTATTGAGATAGGCAAGAAAATCACAGCTTCGATTCAAAATTCCACTGGAAATTTAGAAAGTGCTATTTCTAAAGTAAGTGAACAAATGAACAAGTCAGTGAGTGAGTTTATCGATTCGTCCAGTACTCAGCAAAGAGTAGTTAATAACTCATTATTAGAGAACACCGAATTACATAAAAAATCAGTAAAAGAAGTTAGGGAAAAACTAGATCAGAGTACAAAAGATTTAGGCAAAGAATTAAATAACCTAGTCATTGAGATGGGCAAGAAAATCACAGATTCGATCCAAAATTCCACTGGAAATTTAGAAAGTGTTATTTCCAAAGTAAGTGAACAAATGAACAAGTCAGTGACTGACAATACCAATCAAATCCGTAATTCTATAGAAGAGATAGGACGAGATTTAAAGCAATTAAACCAAGAGTTTAATAGAAAAATCGAAGAGTCTATTGCAAGTACCAATAAACAAGTAGCTACTTTAGATAAAGCACTTTCTGAGGAACTTACTAAATCTTTAGAAAGTTTAGGGCGACAACTTACTAGTTTGTCGAGTAAATTTGTTGAAGATTATGAACCATTGACTAAAAAGTTACATGAAGTAGTGAATATTGCCAATCATAGATAAAAAATAATCATGATTCAGAATAACCAAAACCATTTACCTCGAGAAGATCATTGGATTCCTCTGGCTGATTTAATGACAGGATTGATGATCATTTTTATGCTGATAGCTATTAGCTTTATGATTAAAGTGAAACAAGAGGCATTAAAAGCCGAACAAGAAGCAATTAAAGTGAAGAAAATTGCTCTCATTTATAATGAAGTAAAGCTAGAATTATACCGTGATTTGTATCAAGAATTTGCTCCAGATTTGCCTCTATGGGGAGCAGAGCTAAAAAAAGATTTAACTTTACGGTTTAAAGAGCCAAAAGTGTTATTTGATACAGGTCAAGCTGCACTTAAGCCAAGATTTACTGCCATTTTAAATGATTTTTTCCCTCGCTATATTAGGATTTTGGGGTCAAACAAATATCGAAATTATATCGAAGAAATTCGGATTGAGGGACATACCTCCAGTATTTGGAATCAAAATACTACGGAGCATAAAGCCTATTTTTTAAATATGGCACTGTCCCAATCTCGCACCAGAAGTGTGTTAAGCCATGTATTTCTATTACCTCAAATTCAGAATGAGCGATTATGGCTAAAAAAGCATTTAACTGCCAATGGACTTTCTTCTTCAAAATTAATTTATCATCAGGATGGCACTGAAAATAAGCGCTCCTCCCAACGAGTGGAATTTAAAATTAAGCTCAATGCCGATGATCGGATTGCAGAGATTCTAAATATGGTGCGATCATGAAATTACCTGATTTTTATCAATTTGCTCCACTCAATGATTTGAAAGAGAAAATGGGAATCAAGAAAAATCACTATGGAGATTTTTCTATGACAGTAAACTTAAGCAATCAGCTCACTGAAGCGGAGCTCAAGCAATTAAACTCAGTTGAAGGGATTGAAATCTCTACCGATGCTATTGAAATTCTTGATGATGGTACTTTAGCTTATAAAGAAAATCGGGTACTGCTCTATATTCGAGATGTGCCAAGTTATTCTGGCAGAGAATATATCCCTAGATTTCATCTTGCGAACTGTAAAACACTTCACGAGATGCAAAGTACAGGGCGGTTTAATCGATATGTAGTTTCTACCCATACTGATGGGCAGTTCAAAATTAATATGATAATTGGTAATACATTATTTCCAGAAATACGCCCTTTAAACGTATGTAAAAACTGCTTAAGTAAGCTTAATTTTAATGGTTATGAATCTCTAAAACCGGGTAAACAGCGATCCCAGTTTGTGGCTGATTTTAAAATTGCTGATTTCTTTGCAAAATATCCCCAATCTCTTCATACGCAAACGCCAAAACACAACTCGGATAATGCACCACTAAATGTTTATCCTAATAATTTTGCTGGAATTAGTAGACAAGTCAAAGAAAGAGCAAACTGGCGTTGTGAGCAATGTGGTAAAGATTATTCAAAAGAGAAAATGAGGCTTCATACCCATCATATTAGTAGTGAAAAATACGATAATCGTCCTAGTAATCTTAAAGTATTGTGCCGATCCTGCCATGCCCAGCAACCCTATCATGAGCATATGAAAGAATGAAGAGAAAGTTAAGAGATAGTGCTATTTCTTTTTAGGGCAACTGCTTATTATTTCTTTCCGTAGGAAACGATTTTAATACTGTCTAAATCGAAATCCTGATAGTTGAATTCTTCTGTTTTATTATCATTCATTGAGGTTTGAGTGAATTTTTGCTCTGGATTTTGATCTGCTTTCATAAAGAGTGGAGAATTTAGTTCTAAGCTGATTTCATCACTATCTCCAATATCCTCTTTATCATAAGAGGGATAAACAGAAAAGGTAGCTTGCTCATAATTATCTTCAAAATAGTAGTTTGTATTTCCCGCTAGATTTATTTCTTCATGATCTACGCTCTCTTCCTTATCTAAGGAAAGATGGGGGTGAGTAAGACTATCACTAGGATCAAAATGATAAATAGTTTCTGTTTTCTCAAGGCTTATTGTTTCAACTTTATCTAAATTATTTTGTGTGGTTTTATTTGTTCCTGTTACATTTATATTTGCGTAGCCACTAATCTTTTTTAAGTCTGGAGGAAAAATTTCTCTGACCTCTATAGAGGCTAATTTCTGTTTTGGAGGAAAAAGTAGTTGCACTTTATTATCTAAACTATATTCTTGACTATCCTCATGATCATTAATCTGAAGAGCGTTTTCTATATCCTCCTCATCACTGCTATCACTATAGTTTTCTTGAGAATGTTCTTGGTGAAGAAGAGTAGGCGTACTTATTTGTTTCTTGATTAAGGTTTGCCATAGCAAGTTGTTATCCTCGTTCTCTTCTTCTTTCTTTTTGCCTAATTTAAAGGGGAGTTTGATGTTGCTTAAATTAAAAGAGGGCTGGCTAGATTTATCGTGTAAATCCTGCCACTTAGACTTTATTGTATGAATGATTCCAGAGATTTTACTTTTTTCCTCTTTGTATTCTTGATAAGAAATTTTGCTAGTTTCATCTTGATTTACCCTAGTATCTAATATTTCTTCAGATGCTGGATATTCTTCTATTGGTGTTTCTTCAAATGAATCCTCATATAGCAATTCTGCCTCTTCTTTTAATTGTGCCTTTCTTCGTCGATACCATAAGGCAAGTACAAATAATACCCCACTACCTCCTAGTAGAGGAGTTCTAATGGAATTAAAATCAAAGGATGTAGTTTGATTTACAGGTAGAGTGGGCGGTGGAGAAGGAGCTTTTACATTTTTTTGCTGGCTAATTTGAGGTTGTGTACTCGGTGCTTCACTTTTAGGTTTTTCAGAAGTAGCGGTTGTGACTAGATTTGATGGTTGATCGTGGGGAATAGAGGTTGAACTGGTCTGTATATTTTGTTTCTGTACTGGTTTATCTATGCTCTCAATAAGAGATTGAATGGTTTGATCTTGATCCCTGAGTCGATTATTAATTTGAATAATTTGATCTTCAAGGATTTCAATTTGATTGATGTAATTTAACCTTAATTCTCTTTGAGTAAAGTTAAATGTGCCGGAATTTTCTATAAACTCATCTTCATCATCAAGAATTTCTGCACTTTCTTGCACGACATATTGATTGTGTCGATCTTTCCAAGCCTTCGTTTGCTGTTGTACTTGATTAGCCGCTTCATTAGCAGAAGTAATGGCTAATATTTCTTCTTCACTAGGAATTTGAAGCATTTCTCCTACTTTTAAGCTATTAATATTTCCACGAAAAAACGCCTCTGGATTAGTTTTTTGCAGTGCCAGCATCATTTGTTGGATAGTAATGGGTGAATGGGAAGGAAGTAATTTTCGGGCAATAATCCAAAGGGTATCAGAAGAGGAGGTAGGTCCGTAAGTATTGGCAAAACTTTGTACTGTGTTAGATACAGATGCTTGCTTTTTATTAGTGTGGGGTAAGTCAAAAAGTACGGTATATTGTTTTAGTAACTGACCTTTAGGCCAAGATACAGCAACTAAAAAGCTGATAAAAGGCTCTTGAATATGTTCTCGGGAGCTAGCGTGCACAAAAACTTTTTTGTCCCTGTGCCCTAACTTAAAACTTAACTGTCTTAGTATAGAGGAGTAACTTAGGTCTGCATGGGCAAACTCCTCCTCTGAGGCAAGCTCTATTTTGAGCTCTTTTGGAGAAATTTGCCCTATATCGTAGAGTGGTATTTCTGCTTCAAAAAACTGACCAAATTTTGATTTAACCTGAATCTCACCAAGACTTATGCCATAACTATTCCATGATAGAAAAATAGATAATATTCCAAGAGCCAATAGGTAAGCGGTTTTCATTTTTTACTTTTTTTATTTTAATAAGACAAAGCATAATCACTATTTTATCTTTATTCTGGTAGTGATGGGTAATCTATATAACCTTCTTCATTTCCACCCCACCAACCTACTGAGCGAAGTTCATTATAAATCCCCCCCTGCTTAATCCGTTCAGGTAAATCCGGGTTAGCGATAAATAATCGGCCAAAAGAAATAAGATCAAACGTGCCTCGGGTAATATAATTAGTTGCTGTCTCTGGTGTGATGCCACCATTGCCTATTAATACCCCTTGGTAATTAGGCTTAATCATCTCTATGAGCTGTGGCATCTCTTTCGATTCTTTCGCCCAAGCATTAGTATCAGTAAGATGAATATAAAGTACCCCAAGATCACTTAGCATTTTCGCCACTGCACTATAGGTTTCACTTGGGTTAGGATCTAAAGCGTTATTATAGGTAGCGGTAGGAGAAAAGCGAACCCCTAGCCGATGAGCACCTACTTCGCCAATCACTGCTTGAGTAATTTTTTTCAAAAACCGCAGGCGGTTTTCTAGGCTCCCTCCATAGTCATCTTCACGGCGATTGACAACTGGGGATAAAAACTGCTGAATTAAATAGCCATTGGCACCGTGAAACTCTACCCCATCCATCCCTGCTTTGATTGCATTGATTGCCCCTATCCGAAAAGCTTCAATGGTTTGTTCAATATCGGCGATAGTCATCGCTTGAGATGGAGTGGCTACAATTTTAGTATAATAACCACTAGCTAACTGTCCGTAAACATTAAGAGAATCTAAATCATCATTTAATCCAGAAGGAGAAAGGGGAGGATATCCATTTAGAATGGTATAAGCACCTGCCCGACCCCCATGCCAGAGCTGCATAAAAATTCGTCCGCCCTTACGGTGCACTTCATCGGTAATTTTTTGCCAGCCTCGTATTTGATCTTCAGTATAAATTCCTGGTGCTTTTTCAAAGGCACAGGAACGAGGAGAAACGCTTGTGCCTTCCGTAATAAGCAATCCTGCAGAAGCCCGTTGTCCATAATAGGAAATGCTCATAGAGGCAGGTACATCTCCAGCCACAGCACGGCTTCGAGTCATAGGGGCAAGCACAATACGATTGGGTAACTCTAAGCTACCTAATTTTATTGGACTAAAAAGAGTAGGCATTTTATAGATGCTCCTTAATCAATAATTCTGCAATTTGCACACTATTTAAGGCAGCCCCTTTGCGGATATTATCTGAAACCACCCATAAATTTATACCTTGAGGATGGGAAATATCCTCTCTAATCCTACCTACAAACACGCCATCTTTGCCTGAAGCTTCAGTGACTGCCGTGGGATAGCCACCATCTTTACGCTCATCTATCACGGAAACACCAGGTGATTTTTCTAATAGTTCTCTTACTTCAGCTGCAGTAATTTTCTTATGGGTTTCAATATGTACCGCTTCAGAATGACCATAGAAAACTGGAACCCGAACAGCAGTAGGATTGACTAAAATAGAATCATCTCCTAAAATTTTTCTCGTTTCCCACATCATTTTCATCTCTTCTTTGGTATAGCCATTTTCCTGAAAAGAATCAATGTGAGGCAGTACGTTAAACGCAATTTGCTTAGGATAAACTTTTGGGGAAACTGGACGACCATTGAGTAAGTTAGAAGTTTGCAAAGCAAGTTCTTCAATGGCCTCTTTGCCTGTACCTGAAACAGCTTGGTAAGTGGCTACATTAATCCGCTTGATTCCTACTGCATCATGAATAGGTTTTAAGGCAACCAGCATTTGAATGGTAGAGCAGTTAGGATTAGCAATAATCCCATGATTTTTATATTCCTTAAGGGATTGAGGATTGACTTCAGGAATAATGAGTGGAATCTCTTTGTCATAGCGAAATTGGGAAGTATTGTCGATAACAATACAGTTTGCAGCAGTAGCCTTTGGTGCATATTCTGCGGAGATCCCTGCTCCTGCAGAAAATAACCCAATTTGTACTTTAGAAAAATCAAAGTCTGCCAGATTCTCTACCGTGAGTTTTTTGTTACCAAAATCAATTTTTTCTCCAGCAGAACGCTCGCTTGCGAGTGGATAAATTTGACTAACGGGGAAATTACGCTGTTTTAGTACTTCTAACATGGATTGTCCCACTGCTCCGGTGGCACCAACAACTGCTACATCAAATGTCTTACTCATTAAAGATATTGGCCTAAATAATGTAAAACTAAATAATACAAAAATTATTGCTTATTTGAAATTAGATATATGTATCCATAATATAAATTGGTGCTTAATAAGAAATTGTTTTTTAAGACTATTTATTTCCTTCTAGTGAATATTATGGCATTTGCAGCTATTTTAAATAACTTGAAATAATATCTGCTAATTATATACAGAGATAATTTTCTAATTATTTTAAATGAAATCTATTCTAATAATATTTGGCATTTATGTATAAGAGAAAAGAGATAACTGCTTTGTTAAGCCTACCCCTATTGTTTATTTTTTTATCTATTGGTAGGGCATTGCTTAGTGAGCAAGGTGACCTAGTCTTAGTAGGATGTCATGGATGTCTTATCCTCCCTACACTACAGCATGATCTTATTTTAATAGCTACATTTTTGATTGCCTCTATTTTATGGATTAAATTACCTCGCTACCTGAGATGGGCTGCCTTATTGATACAGATGGGGTTAGTTTTTGTAATTACAGCTGATCTTATTATGCTAGCTGAATTTGGCATGCGTTTGAGTTGGCATGATGTCATTAAATTTGGCGGAGAATTCAAAGCTATTAAGAGCTATATAGAGATCAAGTTAGCCACAATAACTGGGATTCTCACACTGATAGGAGACACCATTTTATTGATTAGCTGGATAAGCCATCTAAGGGCAGCCAATTATCTAGGTCAGCAAGGTATTAGATGGCTAATGATGAGCGTCTTTGCTTGTGTTTTGCTCTATATGCTGCCTACCATGACACATCATCCTTTGCCTTGGCTATATCGCAATGTGGTAGAAATTAATCTTCCTAGTGGGGTTGATCAAGTCTATAGCCAAACTTATCAGGCACAGCTGAAAGCTCACTATAAACCACCTCCATGGGTATGCACTCAAGGACTTGGATTAAGGCAAAATGTCATTATTGTGTTGATCGAATCTTGGTCGTGGTACCACAGCAAAGATCGACTCGGCGTTATGGATGCTACACCTCATCTTGATCAGCTTGTTCAGAAAGGCACCGTATGGACTCAGTTTTTCTCCAATGGCTTTACTACTGATCATGGTTTAATTGCTTTGTTAGGGGGCATTGTACCTCTACCTGCGGTTAATCGCTACCATAGCCTTGAAGGTTATGCGGGTTTTGACAAGCTATCTGCTACTTTGCCTCAGCGTCTTGCAGCTGATGGCTATCAAAGCTATTTTTTTACTACGGGCGATTTAAATTTTATGGATAAGGGAATATGGCTAAAAAAGCTAGGATTCCATTATATAGAAGGAGATGATCATCCCTTTTATCAAGGTATGCCAAGATTTGCGTTCAACGCTGCCCACGATGGATGGCTGTATCAGCGTTTTTTAACATGGCTGGATCATGAAGTACCAGAGAAACACCCTTATTTGGCTGTATTAGAAACGGTGACCACCCATCCACCTTTTATGAATCCAGAAACTGGTCAACAAGGGGAGCAAGCAGCTTTTCGTTTTGCCGATACCCAAGTGGCATATTTTGTGAAAGAACTTGAACAACAGGATTTTTTTAAAGATGGATTACTTATCTTAACGAGTGATCAACGGGCACTTACCCCTTTACGTGCAGCTGAAGTCCAAGCCTTTGGGGATGTTGCACCGGCCTTACTACCTCTTATCATATTAGGAGGATCACTTAAGGGAGGTGAACCTATCACTACTGCAGCCCAAATGGCTGATATGCCTGCTTCTTTGGATTATCTGCTTACCGATCGTAGTTGCCAATATCAAGGACGTGGGAATTTATTTACTATCCCTCCTAAATCTCCACAGTGCATTCTTCGCCCTCAAGGAGATCAGCGAGATATTATTGATGCCTATTGTGGTACTCAGCATGCCCAGATTAAGTTGGATGGGGATCATACACGAGTCATTGAAGGTAACCTTCCCGATGCTGAAAACATCATTCAACAAATTAATCTACAACGTATTTTACTAGGTACCCAAAATATTAATTTTACACATATTATGTAATCGCTTTTTATCAAGACGAGTAATCTACATTAGTGAGTGCTGCAACAACTGCGTCTCCCATAGTATCTGTACTAACTTCAGTCGTATTAGGAGCATAAATATCTGACGTGCGTAATCCTTGAGCAAGGACAATACCTACCGCTTCTTCAATGCGTTGAGCATATTTAGGCATATCTAATGAATAACGAAGCATCATAGCCACTGAAAGAATAGTGGCTAAAGGATTGGCAATACCTTTTCCAGCAATATCAGGTGCTGATCCATGGATGGGTTCGTACATTCCTTTACCTTGCTCATTTAAAGAAGCTGAAGGGAGCATACCTATAGAACCAGTAAGCATAGCAGCACAGTCTGAAAGAATATCTCCAAACATATTCGTGGTGACCATTACATCAAATTGTTTTGGATTGCGCACTAACTGCATTGCCGCATTATCTACATACATATGGCTTAACTTTACCTTTGGAAAATCCTTAGCTACATCAGTAATAATTTCACGCCAAAATTCTGTAGCTTCTAATACATTGGCTTTATCTACTGAACATAAACGACTATCTCGCTCCATTGCGGTGGTAAAAGCAACTTTAGCAATTCGTCTAATTTCGGATTCTCGATAGACAAGGGTATTAAACCCTTCTCGTTCACCCGTATCAGTTTGCCGTATTCCTCTAGGTTGACTAAAATAAATACCTCCCGTCAGTTCCCGAACAATCATAATATCTAGATTGGATACTACTTCTGGCTTTAACGTAGAGGCAGCAGCTAGTTGGGGATATAGAATTGCTGGACGTAGATTAGCAAACAGTCCAAGAGCAGAACGAATACCTAAAAGCCCTTTTTCTGGTCGCACTTTAATATCTAAAGATTCCCATTGGGGTCCCCCTACTGCACCTAGCAAAATAGCATCTGCATGCTGGGCAAGCTCTAAAGTTTCTTTGGGTAAAGGGACGCCCGTTGCATCATAGGCACATCCACCAATCAAACCAAAATCTAGAGCAATGTCTAGATTCCAACGGGTTTGTAATAGCTTTAATATTTTCACTGCCTCTGCGGTAATCTCTGGTCCGATCCCATCTCCTGCTAAGATTAAAATTCGCTGAGTCATTTATTTTTTAACCTAGTTTTTGAAATAACCAAGGTGTTTCAAGCTTCTTTTGAGCTTCATAGGCACGTATTTCATTAACGTACTGCAATGTTAAACCAATATCATCTAATCCCTTGCTTAAGCAGTGTTTGCGAAACTCATCTACTTCGAAAAATAGTGCCTCTCCCGTAGGTAAAATTACTTCTTGAGCGGGGAGATCTATCGTTAAATCACAGTGAGGCTGCATTTCTGTTAATTGAAAAAGCTTATTAATATCACCTTCATTCAATATAATAGGTAGTAACCCATTTTTAAATGCATTGTTATAAAAAATCTCAGCAAAACTAGGTGCAATAACCGCTCGAAACCCATAATCTACTAATGCCCAAACTGCGTGCTCTCTACTTGATCCGCAACCAAAGTTTTTTTGTGCAAGTAGTATTTTAGCATCCTTATATTGAGGCTGATTAAGCACAAAATCAGAATTAATCGGTCGGTTATGGCAATCTTTATCTGGCGATCCCTCATCTAGGTAGCGCCATGAATCAAATAAATTAGGTCCAAAACCGGTACGTTTGATAGATTTTAGAAACTGTTTAGGAATGATTGCATCAGTATCCACATTAGCATAAGGAAGAGGGGCAATAAGGCCTCTGACTAAAGTAAACGCTTCCATAATTAAAGTTGCTCCTATAAGAAATACAATAAAGCTCTATATTATATTTTTATATAATATATATTTTTTCCAGTTATATATAAAAAAATCATAGATGTAAAGATGAAAATTAAATTATTTCCTAAAATATACTGCGGTCAGATTGCTTATATTAAAATTTATCTTGACTGGAGTCTCTCCATTATGTTCTTTTTAATTACGCTGGGAATGGCCACAAGTATATTTCCTAGTTGGCATCCAGAATGGAGTATATGGACTCTTTGGATATTATCGGCGCTAGCTGCACTTTTTTTTATCTTATCAATTTTAGTTCATGAACTCTCCCATGCGTTAGTCGGCCGAGGAAAAAATATAGAAGTAAAAAACATTACCCTTTTTGTCTTTGGAGGTGTAGCTCAGTTAGAACACGAGCCTCATACTTGGCAAGCTGAACTATGGATGGCATTTGCGGGGCCTATTGCTAGCATAATTCTGGGGGTAATTATTTTAATAATAAGTATTTTAACAATGGATCTAGACTATATAAAAACTGTAGATTCAGTACATGTTTTAGAATCTCTAAGCCCTTCTACTACTTTATTATTTTGGTTAGGCCCTATTAATATTTTCTTAGGGCTATTTAATTTAATTCCAGGGTTTCCTATGGATGGAGGGAGAGTATTAAGAGCGGTACTTTGGGGAATTACTTACGACATTAGGCGAGCTACTTTTTGGGCATATCGAGTAGGTCAAGTTTGTGCAGGATTATTTATGGGGATAGGAATAGCTACAATTTTAAATTTTCCTATTATCCCTTTTTTAGGTACTGGATTAATAGGCGGTTTGTGGTTTATTTTCATAGGATGGTTTTTATACCGATCTGCTCAAATAAGTTATGATCAGTTATTAGAATTATTAGCTCAAGAAGCCTTTGCATCCTTACCTGCTTATCAAAAAGTGTTTATAAAAATTATACAGTTTCTTAAATCCCATAAACATCCTAATTTAGGATGTGGGAAATAATCAATATATATGAAAAAAAATACAACCACCTATCCAGTATCTAAGGCTGCCTTATTCTCATGGGCACTTTATGATTGGGCAAGTAGCTCTTTTTCTGCGATTATCACAACCTTTGTTTTTGCTGCTTATTTCACCAAAAAGGTGGCAGAAAATGAAACGATTGGCAGTGCTCAATGGGGAAATACCCTTGGCATTGCTGGTATGATCATTGCGTTTGCAGGTCCTATCTTAGGAGCTATTGCGGATCAATCTGGACAGCGCAAATTTTGGATTTTTGGATTTACTGCCCTATGTATTATTTCCACGGCTTTTTTATGGTTTATTAAACCAGATTCTAGCTATACTTGGCTGGCTTTAGGCTTAGTAGGATTAGCTACCCTAGGAACTGAATTTGCCTCTATTTTTTATAATGCGATGCTCCCTGATTTATCCGGATCCAAACATATTGGACGGTGGTCTGGTTGGGGTTGGGGTATTGGTTATATGGGTAATGTGCTTTGCTTAATTATTGCTCTATTAATTTTTATTCAAAAAGGGGAACAATGGTTTGGGCTTCATACTGAATCTGCCGAACCAGTGCGTGCTACTTTTCTTTTGGTAGCCCTATGGTATTTTCTTTTCTCGCTCCCTTTATTTCTAATGACTCCTGATTCTAGAGGAATAGGAAAACCCATATCTCGAGCAATAAAAGATGGAATAGGACAACTTTATAGCTCTATTAAAAATATACGCCAATATCGCTATATTGTTCGTTTTTTCATTGCTCGAATATTTTATATTGAAGGACTAGCAACCTTATTTACTTTTGGTGGGGTATATGCAGCAGGAACCTTTAATATGGATGAACAGAATATACTACTGTTTGGGATTAGCTTAAATATTACTGCTGCTTTTGGTGCAGGTATTTTTGCATGGATTGATGATCGGATAGGTAGTAAACAAGCAATTTTAATTGCTCTGATTGGGTTAATAGTCTTTGGTACTTTAGTTTTGTTGGTGAAAACTGCAAAACTTTTTTGGTTGTTTGGCTTATTGCTCGGGGTATTTGTAGGACCAGCACAAGCAGCTAGTCGTTCTTTTTTGGCAAAAACAGCACCAAGTACATTAAGAAATGAGATGTTTGGTCTATTTGCTCTCTCCGGTAAAGTCACCTCTTTTTTAGGTCCTTTATTAGTAGGTTGGAGTACTTATTTTTCTGGTAGTCAACGGATTGGTATGAGTACCATTGTGATTTTCTTTATTATAGGCTTTATTATTATGTGTAGTGTGCCTAATGCTGAAAGTTTAAATGAGGAAGAAACAATATGAACCATAAATTATCTATTGCTCTATTATGCCTGTTATTTACTTACCAAAACGCTATTGCAGAGGATAGTGTTTGGCAAACTCCTGCTATTGAAGGAGTTGGTAAAATACATCCTCTACCCCATGCTACTCACCAACCAAGTAAAAACCAAACCTACAAAGTTGTATTTTGGCTAACCAAAGGAAGTGATGATCCTAAAAAAATGAATTTTGCCTTGGATAGTGTAGCCAGAGCAATTAATTTATATGCCAGTGCAGGCGTATCCTCAAATCAACTTAAATTTACTGTAGTCGTTTCGGGTTCTACTACCGATGCAGTGTTGAATGATACTCATTACAAAGAAAAATATGGGGTAGATAATCCAAACTCACCACTTATTAAAAAGCTAATCGAGGCAGGAGTGGAGTTACTTGCTTGTGGTCAAGCAGTGGCAACTCATGGTTATCAAAATAATTGGCTTAATCCTCAAGTGAAAGTAGCTCTATCTGCCATGACCACCAGTATTGAATTGCAACAACAAGGCTATGCTTTAGTTACTTTTTAATATTTCTACAATAGTATTTAGCGTGAATAAAAATAAATTAGTTATTGAAAATATTGAATATCATAATCCCCTATTTGTTTTTGCAATTAAGGATGAAGAGGTAGGGAAATTTCAGGATTTCCCTTTGTTGTTCACTGGAGTAGGAAAAATTAATGCAGCCTATGAATTAACTAAAATAATTTTGAAAAATAGGCCAGATATTATCCTCAATTTAGGTACAGCAGGAAGTAATGTTTTTAAACCAGGAGATGTAGTGTGTTGTACTCAATTTATTCAAAGAGATATGGATGTCACTGCTCTTGGTATCGAAAAATATCAAACCCCATTTACTGATGAACCTTTCTTATTAGAACATGGTATTCAAATTAATAGATTAAAATTAGGTATTTGTGGAACAGGTGATTCATTTGAGACAGCTCACAATACGTCAGATTATAATGTATTAGATATGGAAGCTTATCCATTGGCTTTCATTGCCAAAAAAGAGCAAATCCCTTTTGTTTGTATTAAATATATTACGGATAGTGCAGGCGATAATTCTGCTCAAGAATGGAATCAACAATTAATGAAAGCAGCAGATAAATTAAGAGAGGCGGTATTTGATAGATAAAAAGAACGTAATTTTTATTGCCTGTTTTTTTTTATAGGTTGGACTACTGCTAAATATCATTATCAAAATCTACTCACTGAAGCTACACACGCTAAGATAATAAGTGGTGATCGTGAGGAGTATACATCTTTTATCCCTCCATCTGATTCACAAATTCCAAATGATACTTTTGGATCATTAGTACGTGAAGGTTATGAAATCTTTATCCATACTCGGGAAAAAGCAGGGGCTTATGTAGGCAATGGGCTAAGTTGCAAAAACTGTCATTTAGATAGAGGTCGCCAACCCAATGCTATGCCTCTATGGGGAGGTTATGGGTTATATCCTCAATATCGAGAAAAAAATAAACGGATTATTACCTATATAGAGCGATTACAGGATTGTTTTCTATATAGTATGAATGGGAAAAAACCTCCGATTGATAGTGAAATTCTAACGGCTTTAGAAGCGTATTCTCATTGGCTATCTAAGGGAGTAAAAATCGATATTCCTCCTGAAGGATCAATTTTTCTTAAATTCACTCCTCCTGAACAGCCGAATTATCAGAGAGGTCAAACGGTCTTTAATGCTCAATGTGCCATCTGTCATAGTCAAGATGGGCAAGGACAAAAGATGGGTAAAGACTATCTATACCCTCCTCTATGGGGTAAGAACTCCTATAATTGGGGGGCAGGAATGGGTAGATTAGATACTGCCGCAGGCTTTATTAAAGGAAATATGCCTTTAGGGCAAGAAAATAGCTTAAGTGATCAGCAAGCGTGGGATGTAGCATTTTTTATTAATGCTCATGAACGTCCTCAAGATCCTCGGTATACGGGAAACTTGGCAGAGACCAGAGCAAAATATCATAATACCCCCTACTCTCTTTATGGCACTCAAGTTAATGGAAATCTTGTAGGGCTTGGAGCTAATGATTAATTCTGATTCTATACTTTAAAGTTAGGTAATGAGTACCTAGTCAAAAAGTGCAAGTAGGCCTTCTAGCAATTGAATCGGTGATGGTGGACAACCCGCAATCTTAAGATGAACTGGTAGTACTTTATCAGCACCACCCTCGCATGCATAGCTATCTTTATAAAATCCACCACAGGTAGCACAATCACCCACCGCAATTACCCACTTTGGTTCAGGTATCGCTTCATAGGTACGAAGTAATGCTTCACGCATATTTTTTGTTATAGGTCCAGTGATAAGCAATACATCAGCATGGCGTGGTGAAGCGACAAAGCGTAATCCAAATCGTTCAAGATCATAATAAGGGTTATTTAGAGCGTTAAGTTCAAGTTCACAGCCATTGCATGAACCTGCGTCAACAAGTCGTAGGGATAAACTACGGCCAAGTCGTTGGCGAGCCTTAATATCCAAATCTGCAGCCATGCGAGTAATTTCTAGACTAGTTGGAGTAGTTAGCTTTTCAGTAAATGGACCACGTATCAGGCTTTCCAAGAGTATCTTATGCACGGATTTTCCTTAAAGATCGGATCCAGAGTAAGAACAATTAAAAGATTTATTGCAAATTGGAAAATCAGCAACAATATTGCCGTCAATGGCAGACTCCAAAAGTGGCCACTGGAACCAAGAAGGATCACGCAAATGGCAGCGTTCAATTCGGTTGGCAGCATCAATCCGAACCCAAGCTAGAATATCACCACGAAATCCTTCAATAATCGCCATCCCTTCTCCTGATCTATTTGTAGAATTTTTGCTTTCTGCTCGTATCGAACCTTCTGGCAGCTTAGCAAGAATTTGCTCAATCAAATGAATAGATTGCTCTACTTCATAAATACGTACCCAAATGCGAGCATTTACATCACCACTCTGCAGTACTGGAATTTCAAACTCCAATTCGTTATAGGGAGGATAGCTAGGCCAGCGTCTGGCATCGCAATAGCGACCAGAGGCACGACCAATAAATCCACCAGCACCAAACTGCTGAGCAAATCCTGCTTGCAAAGTTCCTGTTCCAATGGTGCGATCCTGCAGCGATGCTGTGGTATCGTAAAGTTCCACAAGTTGCTGAAAGCGAAGACGGATACTTGCCATTAGAGCAGTGATGCGTGTAATGCTAGCACTATCAATATCAGTAACGACACCTCCTGGAAAAATGCGATCCATCATTAATCGATGGCCAAAGGAAGAAAAAGATTCACGAAGAATTTGTTCTCTTAGCACTGAACAATGAGCAAGCATAATAGCAAAGCCACCATCGTTACAGATTGCACCAATATCACCCAGATGATTTGCAAGCCGCTCCAATTCTGCCATAAGTGCACGTAACCAGACAGCACGTACTGGCGGTGCCCAATTGAGTGCTGATTCCACCGCATGTGCAAAAGCTAGGCCGTATGCAACCGTTGAATCGCCAGAACAGCGTGCTGCCAATCGTGCTGCCTGTTCCAGATCAGCGCCTTGAAGAAGGCTTTCAATCCCTTTATGAGTATAGCCAAGGCGCGCTTCAAGACGAACAATTGTATCGCCATCAGCACTGATACGAAAATGGCCTGGTTCAATAATACCCGCATGAACTGGACCAACGGGTACTTGATGCACGTTATCTCCATCAACAGAAAGAAAAACATATTCTTCTTCGTTTTGCTTAGCATCACTCTGCTGAGTTGCAATAGGAGTTTGCTTACTCCATTTACCATGATCTAACCAAGGACGAGTATCAGGTAACCCTACTGGAATTAGCCCAAATAAGTCTGTAACGGCACGTTCTAATCGAATAGCAGGTGGATGCATACACCCTACAGATGGGTAGTGACCTTCTGGACAAGAAAAAGTTAGCACCAAAATTTTACTAAGATTATTGGTATCTGCAACTGCTAAATGGATAGTTTGAGGTTCCCCCCAAAGTCCCATAAGAACTAGGGTACCATGGTTCAGACGATCAATGGTCGCCATCCAAACATCGTGCTTTACTTTTATTCGAGGCCACGGACTATGCTCAGCAACAATTTCTCCGTACAGATCACCAAGCGAATCGGGTAAACATAAATCAGATACTGTCATTTGAGTAGATCTGCAACATTCTGGAATAGGGAAACTACTATGCTTGGCATATGAAGTCCACTTATCAGAACCAAACTAAGATGTATAAATATAGGTAAATAGGATATACGTACCGGTATCTGAGATCCGTTAGGTTCACCAAAAGCAACAGATCCTAAGCATAACAATAATGCACCAAGTGCAAGTAGCAATCCAAAAGCTATAAGTACAGCAAGTATTGGGGCATGTGTAAAAGTTGAAGTGATTAATAAGAACTCGCTCATGAAAATTCCAAAAGGCGGTAATCCAGCAATAGCAATCACCCCAATTACAAATGTCCAGCCTAGGAGAGGGTGACTACTAGTTAAACCATGGATGTCAGTAATTTTTTGTGTACCTTTTACTTGTGTGATATGTCCGATTGAGAAAAAAATAGCAGATTTAGTCAAGCTGTGCATCACTATCTGTAAAAGACCAGCAAAATTACTAAATGGACCACCTATCCCAAAGGCAAAAACAATAATCCCCATATGTTCGATGGATGAATAAGCGAACATGCGCTTGATGTCGTAGCATCGATAGAGCATAAAAGCAGCAAACATTAGGGATCCAAGACCAAATGAGATTATGAATGGTTCCACTGGGATTGTTTCTGGATTTGTAGTAATAATCATTTTAAATCGAAGTAATGCATAAAGTGCTACATTTAAAAGCAATCCTGAAAGCACCGCAGAAACCGGAGTGGGCCCTTCAGCATGGGCATCTGGCAACCAAGCGTGCATAGGCACTAGGCCAATTTTAGTACCATAACCAATTAAAAGAAATATAAAGGCAATATTTAATAATAAAGGGTCAAATGTAGCTGCATAGTGTTGAAGATTAGTCCATGCCATTGCATCTAAACCTTCGCTAAGGGTAGATGATACTGCCGAAAAGTAAATTAAGATTGTGCCAAACAATGCTAAAGCAAGACCCACACTACTTAAAATGAAATATTTCCAAGCCGCTTCTAGTGCTTTATGGGTTCGATAGATACCCACCATCATGATAGTTGCAAGAGTAGCCAACTCAAGTGCTACCCACATCAGGCCGATATTATTCGTTGTCAGTGCTAGATTCATACCAAACACCATCAACTGAAACATTCCATGATAAAAACGTAGATAGTTAGGGGTAAGCCGCTCTATCTCTAGTTCATATCTCACATAGCTAGCACTGAAAATACTCGTTGTGAACCCTACAAAAGCATTGAGGATGATAAATACTATACTGAGATTATCAATAAACAGTAGGTTACTTGTTATTGGTGGTTGGTGATAATACAGTAATAGCGCAAAAAGTAACACAGTAGCACTCGCAAACGTATTGAGTTGTGTCGACCTGTGATAATCTCGCACCAAAGCAAGTATTATGGCTGCAACAAGTGGAGTAAGAAGTAATGGAATAATAAAATTTAGTGTAGGCATGCCCTACTCTTTACGGAATTGATTTATGGTATAGAGATCAACAGTATCGAAGCGTTCTCGAATACGGAACAGATAGATACCAATGACAATAAAAGCAATTAATACGGTAAGTGCAACACTCATTTCTACGACTAAGGGCATACCACGTACTCCAGTACCTGCAAGATTTAACCCATTTTCAATGGACATAAATCCAATAACTTGGCTGATGGCATTACGTCGTGTGACCATGATTAAAAGTCCAAGCAGGATGACAGAAAGGGCGAAAGTTATATCTTCTCGAACTAAGACACTAGATTTTGCAGTGACATGTAACATTAAATCTATGGATAAAGCAACTAAGCCGATTCCTAGTAACATTGTCATGCCAATCCCTACAGTTGCTTCAATTTCTCGTTGTAACCCCATACGTACTACCATACGGCGAAGTGCTATTGGAATAACAATAGTATTGAAACTAAGTGTGATCAAAGCAGTTATATAAAGTTCAGATTTGTCTTGAATGTGTGCTTGCCATGCTACTGATAAGGTTAAAAGTAAGGAATGTAACGATAGGATGTTGATGAGTGGTAATAATCGATTCTGGTAAAGCATCATAAAACTAACTAAAACCAGACTACCAGCAAATATGTGAGCGATATCAAAGAACAATGGTGATATCATATATCTTTTGATACAAATAGTAATAATGTACCTAGCAATCCAAGCATAAGTGCAATGCCAAGCAGGTTAGGTATACGAAATACACGCATTTTAGCGATACTCATTTCTAGCACTGATAGTAGAAAGCCAGCTACAATCACCTTCACGAAGTAGACTACAAGAGAGATTCCATAAGCTAGAATCCCTGCCCTCTCAGTAATTAAACCAAATGGAAAGAAAATGCAGACAATCATTGAGATATAAAGTAGTAACTTTAAGGAAGCTGCCCATTCGATTAATGCAAGGTGGCGACCAGAATACTCTAGCACCATCGCTTCATGCACCATAGTTACTTCAAGATGGGTTGATGGATTATCGATTGGAATACGAGTATTTTCTGCTAGTGCAATAATAATCAGTGCAATAAGTGCCATTGCCAATGAAACACGTAGACCTTCCATATTTACCATGAAAGTAGCAATAGTTGACAGTTGTGTTGAACCAGCAACAAGTGCAACTGTGAATACCACCATAATCATTGCAGGTTCTACCAAAGATCCAATCATAATTTCACGACTGACCCCAATACCGCTAAAGCTGGTTCCGATATCGAGTGCTGCAATAGTTTGAATAAAACGTGCGGTACCAAGTAGTGCTACGATAGCAATAAGATCACCTGCTTGGCTAAATAGAAGATCAATTTGAAAGGTCGGCACAAGGGCAGCGGCTACCCAAGTAATAGCAAAGATGAGATAAGGTGCTGCTCGAAATAACCAAGAACTATTATCAGCAAGAATAATATCTTTAGCAAATAGACGCTTTAGATCCCGATAAGGCTGAAAAATTGATGGGCCTATCCGACGTTGCAGTTGTGCTTTTATTTTTCGTACCATACCAGTCAATACTGGAGCCAGCATCAAAACGAGCATCATCTGCCCCAGTTGTACTGCAAGCATAGATACTATCCCCATATGGCAAGTACTACTAACAGGATAATTAGCGTAATAAAAACAAAGCTAAGATAACGGCGAATAGTAAGAAATTGGCTACGACTCAAGTAGGTTGCTGATATGCTGATAATATTTGTAATTGGCGTATATAGGAACTTCCAAACAGGATCCTGTAGGAATCTATGTAAAATAGCGGGATGATTACTTCCAGGGTGCGGAATTTCTACTTGCTCATGTGCTGAAAACACGACTGTAGCAAATACTTTTCGGATAGGTTGTGCTAGGCTGGTAGCAGAGTATTGTGCCATATTGCCAAGGTTTGAGTATCCACAACCCCAAAATGGTACTTTACGTACGGTACGAGAGGTAAAGTAGCGAATTATGATAACCGCAAGACTTGTGGAGACCACAATAAAACTTAACAGCAATAGACCGTTATAAGAATTATAACTTTCTAGCATTGGTGTGATGGAAACCCAAGAATTATTTGTTTGTGACGATATCTGCCCACCAACTAATATAGTTGTGACTGGTTGAAGCCATTCAAGAATCATTCCCGGAAATACACCAACTACTAAACAAAGGATAGCACAAATGAGCATTCCAGAGAGTGACCAGCGATCTGATTCAACAGCTTTAGCAGCAGCTTCAGTACGAGCACGACCTAGATAGGTAGCACCAAAAGTACGTATAAAACAAGCAGCAGCAAAAGCAGCTGTAAGCGCAAGCAGAACACCCATCGCAGGAATTAATAGTTTTAACCCCATTTGTGGTAACTGAGGACTAGCGAGAATACTTTGGAAAATCAACCATTCGGATGCAAAACCATTCAGTGGGGGTAATGCTGAAATTGCCATGCTAGCAATAAGGAAGGCAACAGATGAAACAGGCATGCGATGGATAAGACCACCTAGCCGCTCCATATTTTGCTCTCTAGTTGCTACAACGATAGCACCTGCTCCAAAAAATAGAGTAGTTTTGAACAACATATGGTTGAGACTATGAAACAGGGAAGCGATCAGTGCTAGCGCAGCAATATTAGTATAGCCACTTGCTTTAAAAATAAGTGCTAATCCAATAGCAATAAAGATAATACCAATATTCTCAATAGTGCTGTAAGCAAGCATACGCTTAAGATCGGTTTCCATAAGTGCATATAACACACCAATTACCGCAGTTATACCTCCCAGTAAAAGAGGAGGCAGACTCCACCACCAAGCAGGATTTCCCATTAGATCGAAAGTAATTCGAATAAAAGCATAAATAGCAACCTTAGTCATGACACCACTCATCAGTGCCGAAACATGACTTGGTGCCGCTGGGTGAGCAAGCGGTAACCAAACATGCAATGGAATAAGCCCTGCTTTAGAGCCAGCACCAATCACCGTCAATATTAGTATCGGCACAGCAAGTTCCGGTGATAGAGAGTGGGTGCGAATAGCCTCAAACGTGTAATCATCAAATGTACTAGCAGTACTAGCAAATAACCCAAAAACGAACAGCAGGATGAATGCACTAAAACTAGCCATGATTAGATAAACCAATCCTGCATAAATTGTTTTTACTAAATGATGATGTGCCATAACTAATGCCCATGATGCTAACGACATTAGTTCCCACGCAAATAGAAAGCTATAGACATCAGCAGCAACAACTACGAGATTCATAGCTGCAATAAATAGAGGATAGAAAGGAAGTACTCGGTGAGGTTCTGTTTCGTGCTGTCCGTACCCAAGTGTATAGAGAGAAGCACTTGCTGCACCAAAATTGATAATAGCAAGAAAAACACATGCAAGTGAATCTAGATAAAAATGCATACCAAGCCAAGGTAGCCCGATTGGGAGAATAATCCGAGATGGCACTTGATTGATTGACAATACAGCACTGATACATAGTACAAGAGAGATTATGAAACAAGCACTATATACAATAGTAGTGGCAATATTATGACGGATAAAAGTAAACAATAATGGTGCTATACCAAGCAACCCTACAATACACACTAATATTACCAGCATAAGGAATTAAAGGATGTTGGTTTGAATTATGGATATGTTTAGTCAGGCATAAACCCTGAAATGAGATTCTGTGCTGGAATGGCGCGCCCGGAGAGATTCGAACTCCCGACCCCCTAGTTCGTAGCCAGGTACTCTATCCAACTGAGCTACGGGCGCTAAGATGATCCCTTATTATGATAGAATAAACAGGAAAATTCAATATACCATTTTTTACTTTCTCAAGAAAAATCTATCAGTTTTTAGGTTGTAGAACCTACAATCTTTTAATCCAAGGAGAATTATAGCTAATGATAAATAGAATATTTCTCATTTTTTCTAGATTTTTTATTTTAAATTCTTTCTGTATATTCACAACCCCTATTCATGCGGATCAAAAATCTGAGGAAATTAATCAAGCAGCTAAAAAATTAGAATCTATAACAGTAACGGCTCCTTTCCAAGTTGATAACCTATTTGATCTAGGTACATCCAAAACTATATTAGAAGGTAACAACTTGCATATGAAAGCAGCAGACACGATTGGTGAAACCTTAAAACAAGAATTAGGTGTTTCTAACCAATCTTTTGGTCCTGGTGTAGGTAGAGTAATGATTCGAGGTCAAACTGGACCTCGAGTACGAGAGCTGTTTGATAGTATTGGCAGCAACGATGCATCATCTATTAGTCCTGATCATGCAACAACAGTTGAACCGTTACTTGCCGAACGGATTGAAGTGCTACGTGGACCAGAATCTCTATTGTATGGTAGCGGTGCTGTAGGTGGCGTGGTTAATGTGATCAGCAACCTTATCCCAGAATCTCAATTTGAACATATATTTAGTGGTGGTGTGGAACAACGCTATAATAGTGTTTCTAATGAAACTGCCTCTGTAATGAAGCTAGAAGGAGGTAGGGATTCTATCGCTTTTCATATCGATGGTTTTTACACCAAACGAGATAATATGTCCATTGGCGGGCAAGCCATTGATGAAGTTGCAGCTCATGTTAGTGATCCTAGCTTACCTAAAAATCTAGAGAACCCCCATGGAATATTACCTAATACCTTTGGAGAATCTATAAGTGGATCAGTAGGTGCTTCTTGGGTGGGTAATATAGGTTTTGCCGGGATAGGAGCTAATCATTTAGAGAATAATTATGGTATTCCCCTTGATGGCACTGGGGATGAAACTACCCGGATTGCACTACAACAAAATAGATATGACTTTAAAAGTAAATTAAATAATCCCTTTGAGTTTGCTCAATCTTTACGAATGCGTCTAGGTTATACAGATTATCAGCATACTGAGATCACCAATGGTGAAGCTAGTGATTTCTTCATGAATAGAAGCTATGAAGGTCGTATAGAATTAACACATCAACCCCTCAGAGATTGGAATCGAGGCATGATAGGTATCCATGCCATTGCAAGTGACTTTACTGCTTTTGATAAAGGTGATGGAGATACCCTTATCCCTCATTCTCAAATCAATAATTTTGGCGTGTTTGCAGTAGAAAATTTTGAGACTGATCTCATTACCTATCAGTTAGGGATGCGAGTAGAAAATGATAGTATTGTCCCAGAAAATTTATCCGGTTTTAACTATACGCCCATTAGCGTTTCTGGATCTGCACTGTGGAAAATCAATCATCAAAGCAGTCTTAATCTAAGTCTTGCACGTGCTGAGCGTGCACCTCAGGTACAAGAATTACTGATGAATGGCTATCATGATGCTACCCGTAGTTTTGAGCTAGGCAATACCCATCTTAAAAAAGAAACTTTTTATAATTTAGACTTAGGTTATGAATTCAATAGTAATTGGATGCATGCTGAGTTAAATCTTTTCCATAATTGGGCAGAAAATTATATTTTCCAGCAACGAAACGGTGAATTGGCTACTGAAGAAGGAAAAATTTGCCCATCTAATGTTTCTTGTGCCCCTGTAGTAGTAACAAGCCAAGCAGCAGCAACTTTTAAAGGATTTGAAGGAAAACTTGAGTTCCCACTCATGGAAAATCAATATGGATTAGTTAACCTGACCTTATTGAGTGATTATACTCGTGGTCAGTTTACTACTGGCGGTGATGTTCCTCGCATGCCACCACTGCGTTATGGTTTTCGAGTAGATTACGCTAAAGATAATAACCTTTCTGCTCATCTACAGGTTCTTCGTGCTAATCGGCAGAAATATGCAGGCCAATTTGAAGCACCCACAGCCGGTTATATATTACTAGATTTAGGAGCACAGTATCGAATAGAATCTTGGCAAGTTGCAGAATTTATGATTTTTGCAAAAGGAACCAACCTGTTAAATCAAAATGTTCGTAATGCGACTTCCTATCTACGTAATTTTGCTCCTGAACCGGGACGAGGAGCGGAAATTGGTATTCGAGCTAATTTTTGACTGTACGATAAATCAATAATAAATATATTTAATGAAATTTGTTATTAAATTTTAAATTAAATTAACTCATTCTAATTGCTATAGATAATTTTGATCAATTAATTAAAGAATAAGTGATAACAACAAAAAATATAGATACATCAGAAAAAAAATTAGATCCTATAAAATCTTCTCGTTTACCTAAGGGGTACGTTCCATCACCAGAGCTTAAAAATCAACTTAGAGAGTTAATGCAAACCAATCCATGGATAAGCATAGCAGCATATATAATGGATTGGGGGATTATTGTAGGAGTAGCAACCATTTCATGGTGGGTATTTTCTATACTCGGCATAGGAATTACCCCTCTATTCATATATTTAATAGCTGCACTCATCATTGCTTCAAGACAAAAAGGTTTAGAAAATATGATTCATGAAGCCTCTCACACTAACTTAACTAGAAATCGTAAACTTAACGACACGATATGTTATTGGGCAGGTGCCATGTGGCTTCATCCAGGATTAACTCTTGAGGATGAAAGGAAAGATCATGTTGAGGGACACCATGGTTTTTTCTGGGATCCAGTACGTGACCCAAAGTACCGAGGGCATAAAAGCTCTGGGCTCAATGATCTCCCTCAAAAAACTAAGTGGAGCGCTATATATATCTTAGTACGTGCTTTAGCACGCTCTTATAGATGGAAACTATTTTCTATTATCAAAGGTGGCTCTTTACTAAAACCAGCTCGATCTTCCTATGAAATGGCTCGTAGAATAGTTGTTATTCTTACCATAGTAGCACTAGCTTATCTGGGTCTTTTCACTCCTTTTATTCTCTACTTTTTTATACCAGCTATTTTATTTCTTCCAATAGTTAGCTTTATAGCACAAATGTCGGAACATGCGGGAGCAATTGGAGATACTGAGTTTGATAAAACAAGAAATAAACTTGGTTTTATACAAGAGTATTTCTTTCATCCTCATGGAGATGGCTACCATCTCGTACATCATCTCTATGCCGGTATTCCACATCATCAATTAAAAAACGCTCATAATCTACTCATGCAGGATCCTGTGTATCGAGCAGGAAACCATTGCTATGCACTAGGACTATTTCCTAGTAAAAATCGTAGCGTACTTTCCGATCTAGTTCGTACTGAAAGTATATGAAGGTTTAAAACTAGGTTTAAGATCAGTGATTATTTTTCGTGCAATATGCAATAGGCTGGGCAAAATTGATAAGCGTTGCATTACCCGCTATCTCATAGCCATCAGCTATATCTTTATATTTTAAAAATAAAATGATTAGGAAACGTTTGAATATAGGCGCATTCTCTAAGCGATATCTGCGTTTTTTGGCACAGCATGCCGAAGTTGCTAACGTCTGCAGGAATCGAAGATTGCTGGTCAAGTGCGGCAATTGACGTGCCTAGAGAGGTTCCAAAGTGGTGGGGCGTATTGGACGAAACTATTTTGAACAAAATCCTGATGAAAACTACTAATGCATACCTCGCCCCGCTCACATATCCAAAAACAAAAATTCCTTTCCATTTTTTGCTAGTTCTTCCCTGCACTCCTCCGCCAAAAAAGAATTTATAAGGAAATTTTTGGTTTTGAGTTTGCGTTAATTCTTTCTATCCATTTCTTAATATAGGAAGTTTATTTTTATATGAAAATAGAAATATAATTAAAAGCGAAATAATAACAATATGGCAGCTGTAATTAATAAAAAATGTATATTAGCGAGTAGGTATCGAGCTACGAGATGAACTTGATAAGCACTTTATCGGATTTTGATGGGCTGATAGGGATTGCAGTCAAACACTTGATACCGCTTTTAACGTTTTTCAATAGTATTAATATGTTTACTTTATCAATAATGTTCATCCACAAAATCTCTTCTCATTTCTCTTTCAATATTCATACTCTCCCAAACTATTTTTTGTTCAAAAAAATCTATGTGTTCTGAATAGTCAAGGATATTGGGGAGCGAATTAATCATTTTTAAAATATCTTGATAAAACTCTATTTTTTCCTGATGTACAGGAACCCAACTTCCTATGGTACTTGAAATTCTTCCAAATGCTATCTTCTTCGTAACTTCAATATCCCTGTTCAACAGAAGGAATTCTCGATAGTATTCTACGAACCAGTCTCTAAAATTGGCATATACAACCTCAATTAACATCAAAACCAATTTTTTATTATCAGGATATTTTTGAGTTAATTTTAAAATAAGCAATTTCATTTTTGGCGCTAAATCAGAGAAGTTTTTTCGGCTATCAAATAAAGCAAAAATACCTCCTCTTTCAATGATTGAGAAAATACTTTCTTTTTCGTCTATTATTAAGAGTAAATCCTCAATCAATTCCTCATATTCAGGATAGTTCCATAATACACTTGTATTAATATCCTTCAACTTAATCTTGGAAGAATATTTTAATCCTACTAAATCATTTTTTAGGCTCTCATTAATGAAAGTCCTGTCCAAATCCAATATGGCTTTTAACTCTTTTCCATCATGGTCAAAATAATGGTTCAATTCATGTTGTGCCCAATAAACACTTTTCAAAAGATTTAGATGGTTGGTGAAATATGGTGCACATTCTTTACAGAAACCAACTCCAAAATTACAATATGTTTTACGAGCTTTATCCAAGATAATGCTTGTTATATAGGTAATGATATTATGGCTTTCTAACTCAGGTTTTCCTCTTTTATAGTCTGTAAAAACAGTTTCATATTTTAGATAATCAAGCATTTTATCAATATAAATGTGCTCATCAATTCTTCGAAAAATATCTATAAGAAGAATTAAGAAATGTTCATCAACCTGTTCTTTTGGTAATGTTGCTACTAATACAGATTCCCAATAAGTTTTTTCCTGAAACTCATAATTGTTCATTATGCCCAAAAGTTCTTTCCCAGTCATAATGTTATCAGCCAGAGCAACATTAATAACATGCCCTTTTAATGGAAAAAGGACTGTTCCGTTAAAGAATAATCTTAAAGCATTTTCAAACTCAGATTTATTCTTTCGTGCTATGGAAAAATAAATGTCCGTAACGGCCGACTCTATATACCAAGGATTAGTATCTTTCCGTTGTTTATATAAAATATCAATGTTTAAAAGAAATGTCTCTAAACTTTGCCAATCATTTGACTTTACAAAATCATCAAACTTTTTTTGCTTTTCTTTTTCGGATTCATCAATAGATTTTCCATCTCTATATTCCCAATCTGATTTTAAAAATTTTGATAATTTTTTTATATCTGATTCAATAAACTCATTCCAATTTTCAGGAAATACGGTTTCGGTTTCCGTCAGATGCTTGGCAAGTACACATACAAACTTACAATGTGCGTATTGTTTATTATCTAATTTTTCTGAGATGATTTTTTCATATATCGGCAATTCATCAATATACAAACTTTTATCTATATCACCATCGGGGTAGATTATTTGATTTAATATTTTTTGGCATGGTTCATTTTTAGATTCAAACAGATTACATACTTGATTGAGAATGCGTTCTCTTAATTTTATCAATTCATCGGATTTGTATAAATTAAAATTATAAATAGTAAGAGTATTTCCTTTAGTTAGGCCATCATAATGATGATGCCAACCCAGTAAAGCCTCTGTCAAGTTTAAAAAAATACCATTTGCGAATAATTTTTGGTTATCATTTAATTTATCATTTAACAAAACATTCAATAAAATATTTTGTCGTATATATCCATGTTCTAAGTCTTCAATTTTATATTGAAAATCTTCGTGAATGAATTTTAGGATTTCGGGTAATCGAGATGGCTGTTTGTCTAATAATGCTAACGTCAGTTCCAACGAGAGTTTAAGCAATGCATAAGGATGTTTCCAAAAACCTTTTAAAAGTTCAAAATATTTTGTAGCCGTGGTATGGTCGTTATGGATATAACTAAATTTAAGCGTTTCAGGGTGTTTTTCCTGAGGAAGACTTTCTATCCATTTTTTCAAATACAATAAGCATTGCCGATCTTTGTAGAGCCAAAATAGTTTATAAAAAGCATACAATTCTTCATCGGATTTTTCCGGTTTTATAACTTCATTTAGATGAGGCGAAACCAATTCTTTTACGCGATAATAAGCGAATGTATTGTTCACATCGATAAGCGTAATACGGATTCTATTAGAGAATCTCTCTATAAAAGTAGTAATCCATTCTGCATAATTGATAACGGCAGACTTATCATCAATAAAACATTTGTAGAATGCGTATGTTGCCAAAACTTGGTCTGATACTTTAACTATTTCATCAGAATAAACATCTAATATTTCACTATTATGAAGCTCCATTATAGCTGACCATAGGTCATTCCAATTAATTCCAAAGTTAGTTGAAAGAACGTTTTTCAAATCTTCATTGTTTCTGTCTAAAACACCAAAGAACGAAACAATAGCAAGAGATTTGAGAATTATTGGATTATCAAAAACACCTATCTCTTTTGAGATTTTCTTAAAGTATTTTTCATACAGCAATACAGGATTACTTAAATAGTTAGTTTCTGAATCAGGAGTGACGGAATAACTAGCCATTAAAGCAACCCTTGCATTACCTTTAGCTAAATCAACTATTTTCCGTTTTATATCACTGTGATATTGAAGATTGGGTAGAGCCGAAACAATTATTTTCTCTATTTCTCCATCCTTAAATTCAGGTATATTAAGTTCTTTATAAGGATAATCATCCAGTGTAGACGATACTTGTTTCTTAACGTAATCTCTTGACGTGATTATAACTTTTGCTGAATACGATTTCGAAGCCTCTAATTTACTCAGCAAATAATTTAGATTATTAATCGATTTATTGGCGTCGTCAAACAGTATAATGTACTGTTTATCAGGCAAGAAAAGATGTTGATAATCATCCCATAATGACACTCCCGAACTTTGAATGACTATTGGTACATAATCGTCTTTTGATAGTTTCTCTAAAATCTTGACTGCCAATTTAGATTTTCCTACGCCCGCACCTCCTGACAACAACAAAATATCATATTTTTCAAGAGTTTCTATACTACTTTTAAGTTCTTCCTCTCTACCGAAAAACTCATTTGTCAGTGAAGGTTGTAAACCTTTGGTTGTTTTTAAAAGAAAATCTTCAAGTGTGAAAATATCTCCCTTTATAATTTGAACCCCTAAATATTCTTCAGCCAATTTAGGGACTTCGTAAATAAACATTGGGAGATTCTGAATATTCAAAAATTCAAATTGTGTGTTGAAATTGTAAGATTTTACTTTAGCATTAAGCTGACTGTATTCTTCTGAACTTATTTTCTCATTACAAGCCAAAACGACTTTCTCAATATTTTCTTTTTTTATTGTCGTTACTTCTTCTTTAAAACAATGGTCTATATCCTTAGCAAGTTTATTAAAAAAAGATTTTGATTCACCGATTTTTTCTTGTGTTGTGCATTCTACAAAAATGTATTTATCATCATTTATAAAAAAAGAATCAGGAGTGCCCCTGCTTGTTTTTTCCTTTCCTACAACAGCACCAGGAGCTCCTATAAATTTATTGCCCTGTAAATACAACAAATGATTTATAAGGTTTTGAAAACTTGCCTGATTAATTGCCTTTAAAGCATTCTCTATTTGTATTATTGTATTCATAAATACTATATTTTTGTGTAGATAAAGATACAAAATACCGTACTGAGTATGATGCAAACAATAAAAGAAATCGACTCAATCAATTAGTCGATTAAGATTACAGAATTTTGGTATAATTAGAATAAAATAAAGAACTTAACAATCGTTTTGTGCAACTATTGAATGACCAAACGGCAGTAGCTATTTCAACACCAACTCTGTTAAAATTTCTTTGATATTTAGGTGCTTCGCATCTTGAATTCTCTTTGCGTGTTCTGCGACCAAGTCAATCCAATCAACCAACTTGGTTTTGTCTGTCGTTTTGGTTTCCCAATATTCCGAAAGCTCAAATGTTGATGTTTGCATAATCGTTTCAATGATATGTGGAATATTGTCAAACAAGTTCAAGAATATTCTTGGTACTTTTTGATATACTTTTGTGCCAACCACATAATTGTTTTTTCCACCTGCTGTAAACAAATCTCGAACGTTCGGGCAAACAACGGCTTCACGAGTTACCAACCAAATCGCTAATCTTCCGAACTTATCGCTACTATTCCCAAAGAGCTCGGGAAAATAAACCATTGCTCTGTTCTTCAATTCTAGTTTCTCTTTCAAAGAAAGATTGCTCCAAATTTGGATAACGATATTACTTGCCTTGCTATTATTTTCGGCATCCATCCACCAAAGTTCCTCGCCCGGTTTCAGCTTGCTTTTGTAGTAATCAACAATCGGACGGATTGGGTTTTCTTTCTTTCGTAGAGTATCGTAAGGCATGTTGATTTTATCGAAAATCGTCTTGCCTTGCTCCAAATTCATATCTATCAAATAGCGTGGCGAATGTGTTACCACAACTTCTGATAAAACTTCTTCATAATGGCGACAACGAAATTCAATCGGGCTTGCGAGTTTTGCAAACAACATAAAGATACGTTCAACATCATCAACTCTTGTGCTTTCTAAAACGCTGTTTCCTGTTGTTTTCCAATGATTTTGGGTGGTGGTCTTAACTTCAATTCCGTAATATTTCTTAGCAACAATATCGGGAAATTTCTGTCCTCCAATCAATTCGATTGAATTTTCAAATGGCGTGCCGACTGCCATATCCGTCATTACATCTCTCACATATGGCTCTAAATTTCTACCCAAAAGTGTTGCAACCTTCTTAGATGATTTTTGAGCGTGAATATTCAACTCGTCAATTGTTGAACCAAGTAATGTATCAAATTCGCTTCTGTTTTGGTCTGAGTTTACTGAAACTATCATCGTTATTTCTTAAAATACAAGTCCCAAATTTCCTCAATTCTCTTGGCTAAATTATAAGCTAAAAGCGGAGGAACTGCGTTACCAATAATTTTGTATGCTTGGGACGGACTAACTAAAAATGAGCCTTTTCTACCACTTTGATTTTCGATAACGAAGTCGTAATCGGGTGGAAATGTCTGTATTAAAGCGCATTCCCTAACCGTCAATCGTCTTTCTTTTAATCCTTTATTTAGTTCGTTTTCAATTTGTCCACCATTTTCTTTTGAAAGTCGCCTAAACTCAATATTTCCGTGATGCTCGGAACGGATTGTCGGTGAAATACTTGAAAGTTTTATTTCTGTTTGTCCTTGACAATGTTTACCCATAAATTTCGCTTTCGAGAAAAATTTTTGAGATAAATCTTTTGTATCTTCTGGTTCTTCTAAATGTTTAAACACATCTTTTAGCTGAACAAAGTTTTTTAAATTAACACTATCAACAGTATAACAATGTGTTGGGTTTGGATAGGGGCTGTATTGTTCTGAAATAGTTTCTTTTTCCAATTCAGCCAAAGCCGATTTTTTTAAAATTGATTTTTTAATTCCGATAAAAATTACCCTTTCTCTTGATTGAGGAACACCAAAATCCGCAGAATGTAAAACCTGTGGGTTAAGAACAATATAACCGTTTCCGTTGATTGATGAAAAGTCGTTTTGAATAATTGATTTCACATCACCAAGATTAACCAAACCTTTTACATTTTCTGCAATAAAAATTTTGGGTTGTGTAATTTCAATCACTTCTTTCATCCACGTATAAAGCTGACCGCGTGTTTCAACAGAAGCTGTTTTATCGTCAATCAATTCTCCTTTATGATTTTTATGTGAATTAAATCCATTACGTTTTCCCGCTACGCTAAAATCTTGACAAGGAAACCCACCTGTAACAACATCAATATCATCAGGAAAAACATTTACACCATTTCGGTACATTTTTACTAAATCAACAATACTTTCCTTGTAAAAATCTCCTGCATTGTGTCCTCGTTTTGAAAAATAATTAATCCAAGCATTTCTCGCATCAGTCAAAATATCATTAGCAAAAACGGTTTTAAACTTTGTTTTTCTGAGTTGAACAAAGCCGTTTTTCATTTTTTTGTCTATAAAATGTGGTGTTAGAATTTCGTTGATAGATTGTGGTAAAACTAAAAATCCACCCTCGAATCCCAAATCCATCCCACCACAACCCGAAAAAAGAGAAAGCACATTTAATGTTTCTTTCTGTTTCTCTTTTACTAACTTTTTTTCAGTTCTCGGATAGTATAAAATGTCTAATTGAGGTTCTTGTACTACGCTGATTTCCGCTTCTTCTATATATGTCCGCATAGTTAGTTTTTTACAAGGTTAGACTTTATGTATTTCACTTTGTTGTTCTGCTATTTTCAAAACTTTGGTAGTACAGCTCTCATCCGCAATTTCGTAAGCAATTCGTTCGCTCATAAATTGCACTAACAAATCTTCTTTGTCGAGTTTAAGGATTTCAGCAAGTTTTATGATGTTGTCCTTTGTCGGTTTGCGTTCGTTCCGCTCAATTTTGCTCAATATCGCTTGGTCAATGTCGAGATACGATGCAACTTGTCGTAGTAATAAACCCAAACTTTCTCGTTTTGCTCTTACAATTTGTCCAACTGTTTCCATTTCCATATGAATAATTTTACTTGACATAAAGTGTCAAATTTAAGTTGTCAATTTGGATTGTGCAAATATTTTAGGATAATTTATAAAAATTTTAGGGGTGGTGGGTGGGCTTGGTTTGTTTGGATTTTGTCCGTCAGTTGATGTCTGCACGGTCGTTGGGTAGGGTTGCACCTAACGGTTTGCAGCTTGGCGAAGTGGCGGAAATCGAAGCACAAATGTTCAGTTTTGCACAAAAGTACAATCCGATGAACTGCTGTTGAATTTAGCGCTGAACCCGCCATTTTGCCAAACTGCTGTTATGTGTTCGCCCTTTTTGCATTATAATGTTTTATAATATTCTTTAATTTTTTGAGCCATTAATTTTCGTCTTAAAGTCAAAAAGTCTTGGTAATCGTCAATACTCATTTCCATAATTTCGGTCGGAACGCAATTCATTTTTAAGTTGTCCAAAAGTTCTTGTTCTGTCGAAAGTCCGCTTACTTGTTTGTTGTCGTCTTGCATTTGAGTTTTGATAAGTTCAAAGTAATCTTTTGGTGGTTTGTTGCCGACTTTTATATTTACTTCCGATTGCATATAAACGTAGTTTGCAATTTGGTTGTATTTACTTCTGTCCAAACCGTTTTTACTTAAATAGTCTTTCGGAAATAAGTGATGAATGTCGCCACGTAAGGAAATTAAATCGCCAACTAAAACGTCTTTTGATAAAAATCCTCTGTCGTTTGCTTTTACTTGTGAAGCAAGGAAAACGTGAAAATACGGACTACTTGCAACGGAAGTATCTAAACTTTGAGGCAACGATGCGTTCCAAAATGCGTCCGAAAGTTCTCCGTCTTCTTTTTCTTGTAAATATTCTCCAAACGGTTTTTGAGATATTTGTTTGATGTCAAAATCAAAGGTACTTTCAGGCGAACCTGAATATCTTCCCGTTAAAATTGAGTAAACCAACCATTTTCTAACGTAACTTTCTATCGCAACAGAATTTACTCCAAGTTCTTTCAGTTTCAGGTAAACGATGTAAGCAAAATTTAAAGCGTTTTGCGAACGAATAAGTTTTGGCGAAATAAATCCTGCCGATTTTACAATCATTAAAAACCTTTTGAAATTGGTTTCATTGATGAAATTGTTTACTCCATTTTTGAGTTTTAAAAATGATTGTTCGGCAATTTCGGTTTCGTAACTTCTTGTTTCAAAATTTCTTCCCGAAAGCAAACTTACCAAATCAGAAAGTCGTCCTCTGTTAAATTGAGATGTAAAAGCAACACGAATTAAATCGTTGTAACTTGGGTCGTATAAGTCTTCATTTTCAGTTTTAAGCCACGACATTTTTTGGAAAAAGTCGGTTTTTGCAAAATCTTTGTCGTTATCAACGATGTGTTTGTAAAAATCTGGTGCAATAGCTAAATGGCAGAAATAATCAATTGCTTTTCTTAATTCGTTACCGCCATTTTCTGTGTCGGAAGCAATTTTGCTCATTGCAAAATCTGCCTGACTTAAAACAACGCCTTTTGAATTTATTCTGATAAAAATTTCCGTAACGGTTTCAATGTCCAATTCGGGTGCCAGCTCAATCATGCCGATTGGTTTTTTCACGATGCTGATTAATCTTGAAAATGAATTCTCTATTAAGTCTTCGTCTATTTCAGGATTTAATGCAGAATAGTCACGAACCAATTTAAGCAAACTAACTTTTCCCGAAAAAGCGTCTGTGATGTCGTGAAGCCAAATTTTATCTTTTAATATCGCAGGGTTTTGTACTTCAAAACGTTCTTCGATTGGATTAAAAGCGATTTTGATTTTTACACGCTGATAGTTTTTATTGATGACGCACTGACCTAAAATTGCAGCTGTCAAAGCTGTAATTCTTTGTTGTCCGTCAATCAAAACCTTTTTACCTTCGCTTAAACTTCCGTCTTTCAGTTTTACGTTTGGGTTTCGCCACGCTATTACGTAACCAATTGGATAACCTTGATAAAGACTATCCATTAAATCACGAACTTTTGAACTGTCCCAAACAAATGGTCTTTGTATTTCTGGAATTGCAATTTCACCTGAATTTACCCAAGCTAATATAGTTTCGATTAAGTGTTGGTTTACTGAATATTTCTGCATTTTTGTTTTTATCGTTCGTTTCTACTTGGTACGGTCGTTATAGGGTAACACATAACGTTTGACTCGCTTGGCGAAGGCGGCACTTTTTGCACGGAACTTCAACCGAAGACTAAACTTCAAATTTACGAAAATTTTTCAATCGAAGATGTTTCCTGCCGCTTTTGCCAAACGAGCTGTTAGGTGCATACCCTTTTATTTCAATGTTAGTTTGGTCAATATTTCTTTGATATTTAGATGCTTCGCATCTTGAATTCTCTTTGCGTGTTCTGCAACCAAGTCAATCCAATCAACCAACTTGGTTTTGTCTGTCGTTTTAGTTTCCCAATATTCCGAAAGCTCAAATGCTGATGTTTGCATAATCGTTTCAATTGGTTGGCAAATTGCTCTTCCTCGTAGTTCTGTTCTCGCTCTATACTTGAGGCAACAAACAGGCTGAACAATCCCAAATCGGAACTCTGTGAATGTTTCTATGTGATAAGCTCGAAAAGTTTTTTTGTCGGTTGGTTGTCTATTGCGTTCGTATTGGAAACAGAGTTGTCCTGTATCTTTAATTCGGGTTTGTTTCCGTTCGTTGTAATACATTTGCCGACAGGTTTCTGTCCAACTGTGAAGCATTCCAAATGCTTACCATTATCAATAAAAGCGATACCGTAAATCCCTCTGCTGTCGTTCCTGCGGACAACAGTATGAATGTTTTGTTCGGTAAGTTGCTTTTTAAATCCTGTTGCATGGGGTATTGAAATGTCATTGCGGAAACCCGTTCTCGGGTGCACTATCAAGGGGTAAATCGGGCAAGTATTTCTATTACTATAAATGCAGGCACTCCAAGCACGACAATATAAGTGCGATAAAAGCCCATAACCAATTTTTGGAAGCCTGTGAGCTGATGAGCCTACCGATGACAAGGGTAAGGAAGATTAGGACGGTAACAAAAAGTTCGCTCGATTTGGAAAGCGAGTAGGTATCGAGCTGCGAGATGAACTTGATAAGTACTTTATCGAATTTTGGCGGAGAGAGAGGGATTCGAACCCTCGATGGAGCTATCAACCCCATACTCCCTTAGCAGGGGAGCGCCTTCGGCCCCTCGGCCATCTCTCCAGGTAGAAAATTAAAAAATCAACCAAGTCGAGTGGTTAATCAGGTTGTACCTTAGTATGTGATTCGCTATTTTGTTCAGTACCTTTTTCTTTTTGAATACGGGCGTAAATTTCTTCTCGATGTACAGTGACATCTTTTGGTGCAGCAACACCAATACGCACTTGATTACCTTTTACACCAAGAACAGTTACAGTAATTTGATCTCCAATCATCAGAGCTTCTCCGACACGCCTTGTCAAAATAAGCATAAATTCCATCTCCTTTTCTTAAAAAATCCATTTATTAGAACCCGTATACTCACAATATCCATACTAGGTTACAGAATCCAATAGCCTTAAATTGTAATATATAATGCTATAGTTGGATAGCACTTAAAATGAAAATCATTAAGCGTTTTATAATTTTTATTTTAAAAATAATCTCTTATATAAAAATTAGATTTTACCCAGTAGGCTTTGCTAGATTAAATGCCGTATGTAGTGCTTGGATACTTGCTTCTAAGTATTTTTCATCAATAACTACTGATATTTTAATTTCAGATGTAGAAATCATTTGAATATTTACCTTTTCTTCAGCTAAGATGCGAAACATAGTACTAGCAATCCCTGCATGAGAGCGCATTCCTACTCCTACAAGAGATACTTTTGCAATATTGTCATCTCCGATAACTTCACGGGCTTTTAATTGTACTGATGTGTCTTTTAAAATCCTTAGGGCTCTTTGATAGTCATTGCGATGTACTGTGAAAGTAAAATCTGTAGTACCATCTTGACCAACATTTTGGATAATGACATCAACTTCAATATTGGCACCAGCGATAGGCTCAAGAATGCGATAAGCTACTCCAGGTTCGTTTGGCACCCCTAATATGGTAAGTTTCGCTTCGTCTCGATTAAAAGCAATTCCAGAAATTAATGGCTCTTCCATTCTTTCTGTTTCAGCAGTAATAATAGTTCCCTCCCCATTTTCCTCAAATGATGATAATACCCGCAAAGGTACATTATATTTACTTGCAAATTCAACTGAGCGAATTTGTAATACTTTAGCACCTAAACTAGCCAACTCTAACATTTCCTCGTAAGCTAGGCTATTGAGCCTCCGTGCTTCAGGTACTACCCTTGGATCAGTTGTATAAACTCCATCTACATCTGTATAGATTTGGCACTCATCTGCTTTCAATGCAGCTGCTAATGCAACTGCAGTAGTATCTGATCCACCCCTACCTAAAGTAGTAATATCTCCCTTATCATCTATCCCCTGAAAACCAGCAACGACCACAATACGCCCAAGATTAAGATCGTGGAAAATTTGCTTTGTATCAATATTTTGAATTCGTGCTTTACTATAGGCACTATCCGTCCGAATCCGAGCTTGAGCACCTGTATAAGAACGCACGGGAAGATGGTATTTAGCAATTGCTATACTTAATAAAGCTATCGTTACCTGCTCCCCTGTAGCAAGCAATACATCTAGCTCTCTAGGTTCGGGATTAGGGTTGATTTCATGAGCTAAAGCGAGTAATCGATTTGTCTCCCCGCTCATAGCAGATACTACAATAACTAAACTATGTCCCTTTTCTCGAAAAGTAGCTGCTTTTTTTGCAACTGAAGCAATTCGCTCAGGAGAACCAACTGAAGTACCTCCAAATTTTTGAACGATTAAAGCCATTTTATATAAAATTATTTACTTACATTCTTCTCTACCCAACTAGGTACTGATTTAAGTGCAGTACCTAATTTGCTTGGATCTTTTCCACCAGCTTGAGCCATATCTGGTCTTCCTCCTCCACGACCCCCTGTTTGTTCAGCAACAAAGTTAACTAAGTCACCTGCTTTAATATATTGAGTAGCATTTTTAGTTACCCCAGCAATTAAAATGACTTTATTCTCTGTAACACTTCCTAATACAATCACGGCCGTGCCCAGCTTACTTTTTAACTGATCTACAGTGCTTCTTAGATGATTTATATCTGCCTCCTCAAGAAAAGCTGCCAGCACTTTCATCCCTTTAATTTCTTGAGCTTGAGCACTTAAATCTGTGCCTTCGCTATTTATAAGTTTAGTCTTAAGAAGACGTAGTTCCTTTTCCTGATGGGCTATTTGCTGTTGTAATTGTAAAATTTTTTCGGAAATTTTATTTGGCACCACTTTTAGCTGAGATGCAATAGTCTCTAGCATAGCCTCGTTATGCTCTATCCAATCAAGAGCAAGTTTTCCAGTCAGTGCTTCAATACGGCGAATACCTGCTGCAATACCTGTTTCGCTAACAATTTTAAATAAATTAATTTCTCCAGTTTGACCAATATGGGTTCCACCGCAAAGCTCCGTAGAGAAATCCCCCATCTTCAATACCCGTACAGATTCTCCATACTTTTCCCCAAATAGAGCTGTAACCCCAGAATCTAAAGCCTTTTGTAAAGGCATAATTATAGTTTCTACAGGCAAATTTTCTCTGATTTTTGCATTAACTAATTGCTCAATTTCATTGAGCTGAGATTGGGTGATTGCCCCAGAGTGAGAAAAATCAAACCGCAAACGATCAGGAGTCACTAAAGATCCCTTCTGTGCTACGTGATGTCCTAAAATTTCCCGCAATGCAGCATGAAGTAAATGGGTTGCCGAGTGATTCATTTTAGTAGGTACTCGATAATTCGCATTTACTTGGGATTGAATAATCTCTCCTATTCTTAGTATTCCTGTAACCACTTTTCCTAAGTGGAGGTGAGTATAGCCTTGTTTACGGGTATCAATTACAGAAAATAAACTGTTTCTAGTATATAGTTCGCCTTGATCGCCTATTTGACCACCAGATTCTGCATAAAATGGGGTTTGATTTAATACTACAATTCCCTCTTCTTCCATATTAAGCTGATCTACTGGAGTGATAGTGTCATTTACTATTCTAAATAAGCTTATGATTGCTCCATCGCCTTGTAAAGTGTTATAGCCAGTAAATTTAGTTTCTGTATTTACTGGTAGCTGAATATTTTGATCTTTGAAGCGACTGGCTGCTTGAGCCCGAGCACGTTGTTTAGCCATTTCTTTATCAAACCCTGCAATGTCTATACTTAGTCCTCGTTCCCTTGCAATATCGGCAGTTAAATCAATAGGAAAGCCAAAGGTATCATAGAGTTTAAATACAGTTCCCCCTGAAATTTCAGATCCTAATAAATTCACAATATCTTGCTCTAAAATTTTCAGCCCGTGATCTAGAGTTTCATTAAAGCGCTCTTCCTCTAATTTTAGAACTTGAATAGCTTGCTGTTGACCTCGAATAAGTTCTGGATAAGCAGAGCCCATTTCCTCAACTAAAGGGTTAACTAGCTTGTAAAAAAATGGTGTATTTAGCCCTAACTTATGACCATGGCGAATAGCACGACGAATAATGCGGCGTAGCACATAGCCTCTTCCTTCATTGGAAGGTTGAATCCCATCTATAATCAAAAAAGTGCAAGAGCGAATATGATCAGCAATGACTCGTAATGATGGGCTTTGTAAATCATAACTATGTGTTGCAGGAAGATTTGTAATTGCAGCAATCAGTGTACGAAATAAATCAATATCATAGTTGTTATGGACTCCCTGTAAAATTGCAGCAAGTCGCTCTAACCCCATCCCAGTATCCACAGAGGGTTTAGGTAAAGAGGAAAGTTGACCTTTCTCATCTCGGTTATATTGCATGAAAACTAGGTTCCAGATCTCAATATAGCGATCTCCATCTTGATCCGGACTTCCTGGGGGGCCTCCTGCAACACTGGGACCATGATCATAAAAAATCTCTGAGCAAGGTCCACAGGGTCCAATATCACCCATAGACCAAAAATTATCATCAGATCCGCAACGGGAGAAACGATTTGGGTTTATGCCAATTTCCTTTAACCAAATATCGGCCGCTTCGTCATCTTCTTCAAAAACAGTTACCCACAACTTATCTGGAGGAAAATCAAGGACATTAGTCAAAAAATCCCAAGCATAGCTAATAGCTTCTCGTTTAAAATAATCTCCAAAACTAAAATTACCTAACATCTCAAAAAAAGTGTGATGCCGTGCTGTGTAGCCCACATTTTCTAAATCATTATGTTTACCCCCTGCACGCATACAACGCTGAGCACTTGTAGCACGCTGATAAGATCTTCTTTCATAACCTAAAAATATATCTTTAAATTGAACCATCCCTGCGTTAGTAAAAAGCAGTGTAGGATCATTAGCAGGAATTAAAGAGCTACTTGGGATAATTTCATGATCTTTACTATAGAAATAATCAAGGAATGCTTTTCTAATTTCTGCACTGCTTTTCATGGGCTATCTATTTAATCTAATAATGCGATTTAAGAGCTTAAGGGTATTACTTTTTATGCTCAGAGCTATTTTTCATATTTTGTTTTACTGCAGGTAAGAGTTTTGCTCGAATGGCTGCTTCAATATCTTTAGCTATTTTTGGGTTTTCTTTTAAGTATTGGCGTACATTATCTTTACCCTGCCCCATTCTATTATCATGGTAGTTATACCAAGCACCTGTTTTCCCAATTAAAGATTCTTGAACACCTAAATCAATAAGCTCACCCTCACGGGAAACGCCTGCACCGTATAAAATATCAAAAGAGGCTTGCTTAAAAGGAGGAGCCATTTTGTTTTTAACTACCTTTACTTTGGTTTCATTACCGATAATATCCTCACCTTTTTTTAAAGCACCTACCCGGCGAATATCCAACCGTACTGAAGCATAAAACTTTAAAGCATTACCTCCAGTTGTGGTTTCTGGATTACCAAACGTTACCCCAATTTTCATTCTAATTTGGTTAATAAAAATAACTAACGTGTTAGAGCGTTTAATATTTGCAGTTAATTTACGCAAAGCTTGAGACATTAGCCTAGCTTGTAATCCCATATGAGAATCGCCCATCTCTCCTTCAATTTCTGCTTTAGGGGTTAAAGCGGCTACTGAATCGACAACAATCGTATCTACTGCTCCAGAGCGAACAAACATATCTGCAATTTCTAAAGCCTGTTCTCCCGTATCTGGTTGTGAGATTAATAAATCATCTACATTAACACCTAATTGTCTAGCATATTGAGGATCAAGAGCATGTTCAGCATCTATAAAAGCAGCTGTACCTCCTAGTTTTTGTGCCTCTGCTACAGCTTGTAGTGCTAATGTGGTTTTACCAGAGGATTCCGGTCCAAAAACTTCTATAATCCTCCCGCGAGGCAATCCACCAATTCCAAGGGCAATATCTAAACTGAGTGATCCGGTAGAGATAATATCTATCTCATGTATAACACTGGTATCATCTCCAAGGCGCATCACTGCACCTCTACCAAATTGTTTTTCGATCTGAGATAAAGCAGCTTCTAGAGCCTTTTTACGGTTTTCATCCATATCTTGTCTCAAGATGGTTAAAATTGTAGTTAGGGATTATCCCATATTTTTAGGAAGTAATATATTAAGTAGCTGAAATAGTTAATAACCTTTGTAATGCTGTTTCTACTGCTTGCATTTGAACATGAGTTCTGGTACCGAAAAAATGTTTCTTCTCTGCCCATATTTCTCCTGTTTTTAATGTCCACGCAAACCATATAATACCTACAGGTTTTTCTAGAGATCCTCCAGTGGGTCCAGCAATACCACTGGTGGCAACACTCACATCTGCATGACTAAATTTTAAAGCCCCTTTTGCCATTTCTACCACAGTTTCTTGACTTACAGCACCAAAACGAGAAAGAGTTTCAGAATTAACCTCTAATAGCTCTTGCTTTGCTCTATTACTATAAACAATGAACCCTTGTTCAAACCAAGAGGAACTTCCAGGAACAGTAGTAATTGCTTGAGCTACTCCTCCACCTGTACAAGATTCAGCAGTGACTATCTTTTGTCGAGATTTTTTTAAAGACTCACCTAGTTGGTGTGCCAGAATTTCTAATTTCATTTTTAATATCTTAAATTAACCTAAACAATCTCATCACTTTAAAGCTGAGGTATGCATTACATGATATGCCTTACGTTAAGTAATTTCACTTATTAGTCAATGGTTTTATTCATAATAAATGAATCTATCAAACGCCTCTCTATTTAAAGATTAATAGAGCGATTGCTACTATAATAAGGGTGACTAATTGTGCCTTCCAATTTTAGTACTAATTTATTGAGACAATTATAGTGTTCTCTAGAATCAATATTCTATGGCTTAGTGTAAGCTGCATTGGTTAGGTTGGATGCAGTACTCATACCGAGTGCATAGCAAATAAGCGAACGGGAGGATTGGGTGCTAATTACCGCCAGCCTGATTGATTGCTCCAATCTTTCGGGAAGCCGATCTCAGCCAAGTCTACCTCTGGATACTCGGCAAATAACGCACTCAACTGTTCTGGCCACGCCTGCGGCAGACCAGTTTGGTGCAACAGGTAATTAATGACTGTTGCTACCGCATAGAAGGATTTTGAATTGGTAAACCAAATATTTTCCTTATGATAATTTTTGGGTGGAACACCAAGTGTCACACGAAGAAGTTGTCCACTGTGAGCTACCATATTGCGTACAACCGTTAAAGTATGAATCCATGACTCAAATACTTCAGTCGTGTTGATGTTGAAGCGCCGGCTGATTGCCTTACGATCATCCGAGTTCTTTAATAACTGATAGGTCTTGGACCAAAGCCCAAATGTTACGCACTCACACACCGACCAACTAGGTGGAAGATGGGGCTTACTATATCGCGAAAAATAATACTCCACGAATGTTTTACCATAAGCTCGAGCTCGCTCTACTTCAGCTTCAATCTTCGCTACAAGATCAGTAGCACCTCCTTGCTTGAACAAGTGTGCATCTAAAAACCAATGCGGTGAGTACCTGAGGCTTAGATAATTAGCCATTACAACCCTCACCGCAATTTCCAGACGCTCGATGGCCGCCATGGTGAGGACTCTCAACTTTCTATCGAACTCACAGCGACTGACAATGCACTCAAATCTATAGCCAGCTGGAAAAGCTTTAGTGACCAGATCGACCAGATGATGCCAGTACCCTTTGAGACGATATCCACCCATAAAGCGTATATAATTACACGCCTGCTTGGTATCATCTACAACTAATCCTTGCTTCTCCAGCTTTTGGAGGAGCTGCTCTGGCGAATATGCTGGTTTATTGAATGGAATCAGACTTATTGCCATGAACGTAATATAAACGTATAGACAAAAAAAACCCGCCTTTTGCACGTCTGCATATCGCAGAACCCTACCCGAAGATAGGACGTGTAGCGGGTGCGTTAAGTTTATCTTAATCTAATCACTCACCATACACAAGTCAAAAGGTCTAAAAAATCTGTTGGAGTCGTTGCCCTAAACACGCTACCTTTCCTAAATCCTTAACCTCCTACCATAAACGCCTCCTGTAAAGAATATAGTTATTTTTCTTGAGATGCATGGTCAGCGTCTTATCTACCGCACTGGGCTTAAGATTTCTGCTTGAATGGTTATACACGATCCCAGATAGTGGAGTGATGCCTTGGCGATCTTATGTGAATAGACCGACACTTGATAAAGTATACTTTAGAACATCTTTACGTAAAGTACACTTGGCGCAAAACTCTCGATGGTCACAACTTCTTGAGCATCTACAACAAAGCGGAAATGTTCCTGCACACTTGTACAAGTGAAGTGTATGGTCGCTGGATAGATTCAAAGTCTCCCAGTAAGCTGGAACATATCTGAGAGAGTAAGCAAAATATGTGCTAAATTGTCTCAAATTTGCCCTAAAAACCTGACGAAGAAACTCTAATGAATTAATTTATATGGATAAAACGAATCTTTCTTCGCACACTCCTATGATGCAGCAATACCTACAGATAAAAAAAGGTTATCCTGATATGTTGCTACTCTACCGTATGGGGGATTTCTACGAGCTATTCTATGAAGATGCAAGACGTGCTTCTCAATTGCTTGATATTGTACTAACCGCCCGAGGGCAATCTGCAGGCCAAGCTATTCCTATGGCAGGAATTCCTCATCATGCCCTAGATTCTTATTTAGCTAAATTAGTTCATCAAGGAGAATCAGTAGCGATCTGTGAGCAAATTGGAGATCCTGCTAAAAGTAAAGGACCAGTTGAACGTCAAGTTGTTCGAGTGGTTACCCCTGGGACGATTACTGATGAGGCACTATTAGATTCACGCCAAGATAGCTTATTAGTTGCACTTTGCAAAAGCGCTAAGCTAATTGGCTTAGCGATTCTTGATCTAAGTAGTGGACGGTTTACAATTCTAGAAATTGAAGATGAAAGAGCCTTGGCAATTGAGTTGGCAAGAATTCATCCAGCAGAGATTCTAATAAATGAGGGCTTGGTATTTTCTTCTATTAACTTAAAAAAATACCTCGTTCGTGCCCTACCTGCTTGGTATTTTGATGAAAAAATTGCTTACCGTAAAATTTGTCAACAATATAGTATTCAAGATTTATATGGTCTTGGATGTGAAACACTAAAAGCGGCTATATCTGCTGCTGGAGGGTTACTTCAATATATCCATGATACTCAACAAATGCGCACTCCCCATATTCAAAAAATTCAGATAGAATGGCAAGAAACAAGTGTCATTATTGATCCTAATACTCGATATAATTTAGAGCTAGAAAAGAGTATTAGTGGTGATGCTAGTCATACTTTAATTTCTATACTTGATAATACTGCAACTCCAATGGGAGGGCGCTTATTACGGCGATGGCTCCACAGACCAGTGCGGAATCATGATTTACTTAGAGAGCGACAGCAAGCCATTAGTATCCTCTTAGAGTCTGGATCTGTTGAGAAACTACAAAAGCTATTACATAACATAAGCGATATAGAACGCATTCTTGCTCGGATAGCATTACGATCTGCTCGCCCAAGAGATCTTGTGCAGTTACGAGAAACATTTTTTCTACTCCCAGAAACTCAAAAAATTTTATCCTCTTTAGAAAAAAGTACCTTACTCCAATCTCTACAGAAAGCATTAGGTCCATTCCCTGAAGTCTATCAATTACTAAAAGATGCAATTGCGGAAAACCCATCCTTATTAATTAGGGATGGAGGTGTAATTGCTTCTGGTTTTGATACTGAGTTAGATCAATTAAGGCAATTAAGCGAAAATACAGGGCAATTTTTGATTGAACTAGAGCAACAAGAGCGGAAAGTTACAGAAATTCCTACACTTAGAGTAGATTACAATAAAGTTCATGGTTATTTTATTGAAATTACTCGTGCTCAAACTAATAAGGCTCCTAGCCATTATATTCGTCGCCAAACCTTAAAAAATGCAGAGCGCTATATTACACCAGAGTTAAAGGATTTTGAAACCAAAATACTTACTGCACGTGATCGAGCTCTAAATCGTGAAAAAATACTTTATGAAAGATTACTTACTCAGCTTTTAGATCCCCTACCTGCACTTCAACAATGTGCTAGTGCTTTAGCTGAACTAGACGTACTTAATAATTTAGCTGAACGTGCTAAAGACCTTTCCTATACTAAGCCCATATTTAGTAGCCAGCCTGAGATTTTTATTGAGCAAGGACGGCATCCAGTTGTTGAAAAAAACTTAGATACTCCTTTTGTACCTAACGATCTAAAACTCTATAAGAATCATGAAATTTTAATTATTACAGGTCCTAATATGGGTGGAAAATCTACTTATATGCGCCAAACAGCACTTATCGTGCTTTTGGCCTATATAGGTAGCTTTGTCCCTGCCGATTACGCAAAAATTGGACCTATTGATCGAATTTTCACTCGTATTGGTGCCTCTGATGATCTGGCAGGAGGTCGCTCAACATTTATGGTAGAGATGAGTGAAACCGCAAATATTATAAATAATGCTACCCAAAATAGTTTGGTACTAATTGATGAGATTGGTCGTGGCACCAGCACATTTGACGGATTATCGCTAGCTTGGTCAGTTATTTCTCATTTAGCATATAAGCTTCGTGCTTTTACTTTGTTTTCAACTCACTATTTTGAACTTACCAAGCTTACTAAAAATTTTCCTAATATAGTTAATATTCACTTTGCAGCAACTGAATATGAAGAACAAATTATCTTTCTGCATAAAATCAGAGAAGGTCCAGCGAGACAGAGCTATGGTTTACAGGTTGCCGCACTGGCAGGCATGCCTCAAGAAATAATAGAACAAGCTCAGTATCAGCTTATAAAATTAGAAAATTGTACTCAGGAACAAGTAAGTTCCCAATATCTTTCTATTATTAAGAATTTATCTAATTTAGATTTGGATGATGTGAGTCCTAGACAAGCTTTAGAGATACTTTATAAACAAAAACAGCTACTGATTAATATTAATGAGAACTCTTAAAATTAAGAATCGTTGTATATAGCAACAAAAAACTGAATTACTTGTTAGAGAAAGCTAGGATACTTCTAAATAAAAATTTAAAGAAAAATCAGCTAGATGGGGATTAATCTATCAGTTTTAAATCCCTTGATTTAAACTCCTGTTCTAAATTTTTATTTGCACATTTAGGGTTAACCTTTATCTGATATATTTAATATATTTAATCCAATACATTTCTGTATAGTTATTTTTCCTTATTAGCTTCTTACTACTTTATTTCTAATATAAGTAGGAAGTATCTCTTCAGCGGTTACTGATATTCCTTGAGCAAAAATATCTACTGCAAGTGCAGCAATTGCATTTGCTTTAGGGTAGCACTCCGAATTCCAGCCTATTACAGATTTATTAAAACGTGTGGCTAATTGATTTTCATATGATCTCCATCCTGAACCTAACCCTAACCAATCATCACCTTGTACATAAGGTGCCTCTTGCGGAGAGCAAACTAGTTCATTTTCTTTTAAAATAGTCAAGCCAGAATCCTCCTTCTCATAAACTCCCCAATATACCTCTCCGATTCGAGCATCAATAGCTACAAGTGATTTTTTGGATTCATGGGATTGAGCAATAGCGGCTAAAGAAGAGACAGGTATAGCAGGAATATCTCGAGCAAACGCTATCCCTTGTGCTATACCAATACCAATACGTAGTCCAGTGAAAGATCCAGGTCCTTTACCAAAAGCTAATAGATCAATTGCTGATAAGGAGACTTCAGTTTCTGCTAATAGCATATTAATCATATTTAAAATGTGCTCAGAATGCCCTTGGTGAGTAGCTATAGAGTGCTCGTAAATTGCTCCATTTACCGCTAATGCAATTGAGCATATTTCAGTTGTAGTATCTAATGCAAGTAGATTCACAAAAATTTAATACCAGAGTAATATTTTTCCATTCGGGATAGCTATCAGATACCATAAAAGCAGGCAAAAAAAATCCCTTAACATAAATTATATCGATATGCTAAGGGAGTTGCATAAAAAATAAATGCCTGGCAGTGACCTACTTTCACATGGGTAACCCCACACTATCATCGGCGCTAAGCAGTTTCACTTCCGAGTTCGAGATGGGATCGGGTGGGACCTACTTGCCATGGCCACCAGGCAAAAACTAAAAAACTATAAAATCGAGAAAACTTAAGAAATTAGAAACCTTAATCAATATACCAAACTTGCTTGGGTGTTATATAGTCAAGCCTCACGGGCGATTAGTATGGGTTAGCTTCATACATTACTGCACTTCCACACCCCACCTATCAACGTTGTCGTCTTCAACGGCCCTTTAGGAACCTTTAAGGTTCAGGGAGATCTCATCTTGAGGCAGGCTTCCCGCTTAGATGCTTTCAGCGGTTATCCCTTCCGAACATAGCTACCCGGCAATGCCACTGGCGTGACAACCGGAACACCAGAGGTTCGTCCACTCCGGTCCTCTCGTACTAGGAGCAGCCCCTCTCAAATCTCCAACGCCTACGGCAGATAGGGACCGAACTGTCTCACGACGTTCTAAACCCAGCTCGCGTACCACTTTAAATGGCGAACAGCCATACCCTTGGGACCGGCTACAGCCCCAGGATGTGATGAGCCGACATCGAGGTGCCAAACACCGCCGTCGATATGAACTCTTGGGCGGTATCAGCCTGTTATCCCCGGAGTACCTTTTATTCGTTGAGCGATGGCCCTTCCACACAGAACCACCGGATCACTAAGACCGTCTTTCGACCCTGCTCGACCTGTCCGTCTCGCAGTCAAGCACCCTTTTGCCTTTGCACGCACCACGCGATTTCCGACCGCGCTGAGGGTACCTTCGTGCTCCTCCGTTACTCTTTGGGAGGAGACCGCCCCAGTCAAACTACCCACCATACACTGTCCCCAATCCGGATCACGGACCTAGGTTAGAACTTCGAATATTCCAGGGTGGTATTTCAAGGACAACTCCACTAGAACTAGCGCCCTAGTTTCTCAGTCTCCCACCTATCCTACACAAGAAGATTCAAAATCCAGTGTAAAGCTATAGTAAAGGTTCACGGGGTCTTTCCGTCTTGCCGCAGGTATACTGCATCTTCACAGCAAATTCAATTTCACTGAGTCTCGGGTGGAGACAGTGTAGCCATCGTTACGCCATTCGTGCAGGTCGGAACTTACCCGACAAGGAATTTCGCTACCTTAGGACCGTTATAGTTACGGCCGCCGTTTACCGGGGCTTCAATCAAGAGCTTCGCCTTGCAGCTAACCCCATCATTTAACCTTCCGGCACCGGGCAGGCGTCACACCCTATACTTCCTCTTTCGAGTTTGCAGAGTGCTGTGTTTTTAGTAAACAGTCGCAGCTACCTGGTCACTGCAACCCCTCTCCGCTCCAAGCGTATAGCCCTTCACGTACCAGGGGCACACCTTCTCCCGAAGTTACGGTGCCAATTTGCCGAGTTCCTTCACCCGAGTTCTCTCAAGCGCCTTAGGATTCTCACCCTACCCACCTGTGTCGGTTTAGAGTACGGTCTCATATAACCTATCGCTTAGAGGCTTTTCTTGGAAGCAGGGCATCAACTACTTCACTCTCTTAACAGAGAGCTCGTCATCATGCCTCAGAATTATATACTCCCGGATTTTCCTAAGAGTACTTCCTACACACTTAAACTAGGATAT